>JBJEJT010000059.1:0-5051 GCA_051878255.1 Candidatus Cryptobacteroides sp.
ACGTCCTTCATATTCGCCTGCGAGCTGTTCCACTGTCGGAGCAAGTGCGCGGCAAGGACCACACCAGGTTGCCCAGAAATCAACCAGAACCACTTTGTTTGTCGAGAGGATTTCGGAGAAATTGCCCTCATTTACGATATTTTCCATAATCATTCTAATTAAGTAATCATTAAAAAGTGAAGCAACTGATTTTTTGCACATTCCCGGATGGACAAAAAATCACAGTCCGGAAAATTCCGCGAAGGAACATTCCGAACTGCAAAAATAATAAAATATGACGTCAATGCAAAGTCCCTGGGGACTACAAAGACTTTTCTATGTTGAATACGAATGCACGCAGACCAAGCTTTGGATATTCCTTGTTTTTTGAGTCCAGGATTTCCATTGCCGCTTCCACCTTTCCGTCTTCGATGACAGTGAGCATCGCATTGTTCAGGGTAGGCCAGGCGTGGCTGCCGAGATGCGGCTCGCCCGTTTCGCTGCCCCTTCCGGTAATTTCGTTCCACATCGTGAAACCCTTGCAGCCGATGGTTTCCAATGCGTCTGCCAATTCCATATTGTATGCCTGATTGTATGCTATGAATATCGCTTTCATATCTTCTGACTATTTTGCCGCTGCTGCAGCGAGTTTCTTGGCTTTGCGGGCAGCCTTGCGTGCCTTCCTCTTCTGCGCACCCTCCACGAATGAGGTGTAGATGGTCGGAATGATGACAAGAGTGACGAGTGAGGAAATCGTAAGACCCCAAGCCACCGTGATACCGAGTGAACGCCACATTTCAGAGCCTTCTCCCGTTCCCACAGCCATAGGAATCATACCGAGGATGGTGGTGAGGGTAGTCATAAGGATAGGACGGAGACGGCTCATACAAGCCTCTGTCATAGCTTCCTTGACTTCCTTGCCTCTCTCCTGGAGGAGGATGGTGTAGTCTATCATCACGATACCGTTCTTCACGACTATACCCATAAGGATGATAAGACCGATGAGTGCCATAACTCCGATTGCAGTGTCAGTGATCATACATCCCAGGGCCACACCGGTGAGGGCGAAAGGAATGGAGAACATAATCACGAACGGACTCATAAAGGACTCGAACTGGGATGCCATCACTATATATACGAGGATAACCATCAGTATGAGCAAGGTTATGAGCTGGGTGAAGGTCTCCTGCTGGTCCTCCACGTCACCTGCAATCGCGACTGAAATCTCGCTCGGGATATTACATTCGCCTATGGCTTTCTGGGACACCTCCACGGCATCTGAAAGGGCATAGCCCGTTCCCACATAGCCGGTCACTGTCACGAGACGCTCCCTGTCCTTCCTTTCAATCTGAGGAGGGGTTGCCGTCTCCACCACCTTTCCGAGGTCCTTGACCTTGATTGCGGCACCGGTCGGGGTGTAAACCGTGATGTTCTCAATGTCTTCGATAGAGGTCCTGAATTCCGGAGCATAGCGCACGCGGATGTCATATTCGTCTCCGTCTTCACGGTAATATGACTGGACCGAACCTTTGATCGCCGCACTCACCGCAGATGCGGCAGAGGTGCTGTTGAGACCGTTGAGAGCCAGTTTTGTCCTGTCGAAGTCCACCTGATATTCAGGGGTGTATTCGTCACGGCTGACCTGTGCCTCGGAAATCTGAGGATATTCCCTCAACTTGGCTGCAAGTTCTGCGGCAACGGCGTCTGTCTTGTCGAAGTCATAGCCGTAAACCTCAAGTTTCACGGAAGACGAACCTCCGGCTCCGCCGCCACCCTCCGTCACGGTGAACTTCCTGATCTGAGGATAGGATTCCAGGATTCCCCTGTATATGTCGGCGATTTCGAAAGATGACCTTTCACGGTCCTCCATACTTCCGCAGTCGATCCTCACGGATATGAGATGCGTTCCGTTGTTCATCATCGATGCAAAGGCATTGTCGGAATCCGCCTGACCGAGAGAATAGCTGTACACCCTGATTTCAGGAATCGCAGCCACCGTCTCGCGGTAAATCTCGTCGGCAATCTCGCGGGTAACTTCCTGTGCGGTACCTACCGGAAGCTGGATGGTGGCACTGATACGTCCGGAGTCAGACTGAGGGAAGTATTCGGTCTTCATTACCGGCAGATATGCCAGAATCGACACTGCAAATATGGCTATGGCAGAGCAGATGACCACCGTCCTGTGCCTTACACACCACGCCACGATTCTTCCGTAACCTCTTGTGAGCCAAGCGAGGAACCTGTTGAAGTTGCCAAAGAAGAAATTGTACACCTTGCCGTGGTCAATCTTCAGGCGCAGGAACTTAGAACAGAGCATAGGGATGAGGGTGAGCGCACCGCAGGTGGATACGATCATAATGATTGACACGATCCAACCCAGCTGGCGGAACATAATTCCAGCCATACCGTTGATCATAGTCAGCGGCAGGAAGACCGCGAGCATAGTCAGTGTGGAAGCCACGACTGAGATACCCACTTCCTGGGTCCCGTGCACCGCTGCCTCTTTCGGCTTCTCTCCCCTTTCGAGGTGGGTGGATATGTTCTCCAGCACCACTATGGCATCGTCCACGACCATACCGATTGCGATTGAGAGGGCGGACATCGAAATGATGTTCAATGTGTTGCCTGTCGCAAAAAGGTAGATGATGGAAGCGAGCAGGGATATAGGAATCGCGAGCAGGATGATGAAAGTGGAACGCCATCTTCCGAGGAAGACGAACACCACGAGGGCTACGACGAGGAAAGTGATGAGAATGGTCTCCTTCAATGAGTTGATGGAATTGATGATGTTCCTTGAACCGTCATTGACTATCTCTATCTTGATGTCCGAAGGCAGAGTCTTCTCAATCTGTGCCATCATCTTCTTGACTTTCTTGATGACGTTCACGGTGTTGGCTCCGGACTGCTTCTGGATGACAATCTGCGCACCCTGCACTCCGTTGGTATAGGCTTCCTGGGAACGTTCCTCAAGACCGTCCACGACCACAGCCACATCTTTCAGATACACGGCTTTGCCGCCTGAATATCCGACCACCACGTCGAGCATCTCGGATGGGTCGTCGAACTCCTTCTCGATACGGAGGGTATAGGTGTCGGAACCCATATCCAGGTTGCCTGAAGGCACGTTCCTGTTCTCAGCCGCAATGATGTTGGATATTGTGGTGAGGGAGAGCCCGTAGGCATCCAGTTTGTTAGGGTCGCAATAGACCTGGATTTCACGTTTCGGCGCTCCTGAGACAGACACGGTACCCACGCCGGAAATACGTGCGAGCGGGGTTGCCACTTTGTCGTCCAGAATCTTTTCGAGTGCCGGAATACTCTTGTCTGCCGTCGCCGAGTAGATGATGATAGGCATATCGTCCGCACTGAACTTGAAAATGGTCGGAGTGGATGCCCCGTCCGGCAACGACGATTTTACCATATCCAGTTTGTCCCGGACGTCATTGGTGGCATCGTCGATGTCTATGCCGTATTCGAACTCGAGAGAGATGATGCTTATGTTCTCCTTGGATTTGGAGGTAATGTGCTTGAGGTCGCTCACTCCGTTGAGGGAGTTTTCGAGCACCTTCGTAAGGTTGGTTTCAATGTCCTCGGCACTTGCTCCGGGATAGGCTGTCATCACCATAATGGTGTTGGCGTCGAAATCCGGCAAGTTGTTGATGGACAGATTCATCAGCGAGAATATTCCGAGGATGGCGAATACCACGAAAACGAGGGCAGTCGTCACCGGATTATCTACCGCTTTTCTATATATGCTCATAATGTCTATCCTTGTTTAATGTTGAGAAACTGTCTGAAGTTCCGCACCTGCGGAATTATTCGGCAAGTCTGACTTTTATGCCGTCCCTGAGCCTTGCCTGTCCGTCGATCACCACTTTGTCTCCTTCCTCTATTCCGCTGAGGATTTCAAATTCGTTGCCCATACGGATTCCCAGTTTCACATTCTGGTATGTTACCGTGCCGTCGGAATTGAGCACATATACGAACCTCTCTCCTGAACCGGTCTGCTTGATGACTGCCGTATCAGGGATTACCACGCTGTTGTTCACTCCGAAACGCACAGTCACGCGGGCGAACATTCCCGGACGGAGGAGATAATCTCTGTTCGGGACTATGACCTCCACGTTGAAAGTGTGGGTGAGCTGGTTGATGGTAGGGTAAACCCTGTTGATGGTGCCTTTGAAAGTCTTGCCAGGGAAAGCATCCACACTTATCTGGACTTCGTTGCCTTTCTTCACTTGTGAATACTCGGACTCGGAAATGCCGACGAGAAGTTTTACAGGTGCGATCTGCTCGACGGTGTAGATAGGCTGTCCCATTGAATAGAGGTCGTCCTTGTCATAGTTCCTCGCGGAAATCACGCCGTTGATAGGGCTGCGGAGAATAGTGTTGTCGAGCAGGTTCTCGTAGGTGGTCTTGCTGACCTTGTAGGAGAGTTCCATCGCATCGAGGTCTGACTGGGAGAGTCCGCCTGCCTCAAAGAGACCCTTGAGACGCTGATATTCGGTTTCGTTGTTCTTCATCTGGAGTTCTGCCTGCTGGAGTTGGAGCCCGTCCATCTCCGCGAGAATCTGACCCTCTTTCACAAAGTCTCCGACCTCCACGTTTATCTTTCTGATTCTCAATGACTGCTGAGGGGCTATGTTGTTCTTCGCATAAGCCTCCACAGACGAACTGTAGATGGATTCCTGTGGCACAGCCTGTCTGCCTGCCGTCACCACTGACACGAGTGGAGCCTCTTCATTCTCTGTTTGGGAAACATCCTGTTTGCCTTTTCCGTTTCCGCAGGATACTGCTGCAGCAAGAACAGCTGCAACTGAAACATAGGTAAATATCTTTTTCATATTGCTTGATTATTCTTCTGTTGTGAAGTCATAGCCGAGATTCTGCTCAAGTGAGGTCTTTGCCACGACGAAATTGTAGATTGCCTGGGACTGTGAGAGTTTTGCCTGGGTAAGGGCGAGCTGGGCGTCGTTCAGGTCGGTAAGCGTAGCCCTTCCCACCTCGTAGGACTTGGAGGCGATGTCGTAGGCTTTCTGTGCCGCATCGACTGCCTCTTCGGCTGCGCTGTA
>JBJEJT010000060.1:0-5018 GCA_051878255.1 Candidatus Cryptobacteroides sp.
GGGGTATGGGGTGCTTGTTGAACGTCACGCCCGACCTGATCGGGCGTCTGGAGGGAAAGGGGATTCCCGGTCGAGCCGGGAATGACGGGATAGTTGTTGAGATGAGGGGAGATGCCGGGAATGACGGGATGGCGGGGAGGATGAGGGGAATCAGTTGGTCATCAGGAAGGACTTCATAAAGTCGTTGATGTCCCCGTCAAGTACTGCCTGGGTGTCGGAAGTCTCGAAACCTGTACGCAGGTCCTTGACCATCTTGTAGGGATGCAGGACGTAACTCCTGATCTGCGAGCCCCATTCGATTTTCCTTTTCTGTCCCTCAAGTTCCGCCTGCTTTTCCTGCCTCTTCTTCAATTCCAGGTCGTAGAGGCGGGATTTGAGGATGCGCAGCGCATTGTTGCGGTTGTCCAACTGGGACCTGGTTTCAGTGTTCTCCACCACTATCCCGGTCGGGATATGCCGTACCCTCACTCCGGTCTCCACCTTGTTCACGTTCTGTCCGCCTGCACCGCTGGAACGGTAGGTGTCCCACTCCAGGTCCGCAGGATTGATTTCAATCTCGATGGTGTCATCCACGAGAGGATAGACGAATACGGAGGAAAAGGTGGTCTGCCTCTTTCCCTGGGAATTGAAAGGGGAGATCCTTACCAGGCGGTGCACTCCGCTTTCAGCCTTGAGGTAGCCGAAAGCATAGTCCCCCTCCACCTGTATGGTCGCAGACTTTATTCCTGCCTCCTCGCCCTCCAGCATATCTGTGACGGTGGTCTTGTAGCCGTTGCGCTCCGCCCAGCGCAGATACATCCTCATCAGCATTGCGCTCCAGTCGTTGGACTCCGTACCTCCCGCACCTGAATTTATGGTAAGGACTGCTCCGAGCGAGTCTCCCTCTTCCCCCAGCATATTCCTGAGTTCAAGTTCCTCCACAGTCCCTGAAGCATCCTTATATGCCTGTGACAGTTCCTTTTCTTCCTCAGTTTCCGTGCTCTCGTCATCCTTGCCGTCGGCAGCCTCCCTGGCGAACTCGTACAGCACCTCCAGATCATCGATTGCAGATGCAGCCCTGTCGCAGCCGTCCACCCAGAATTTCAGCCCAGCCGTTTCTTTCAGGAAAGCCTCCGCTGCCTTCGGGTCGTTCCAGAAATCCGGTTCCGCCGCTTTCTGCTGACGGGATGCCACCTCCGCACGCTTGTCTTCCACATTGACACACTCTCCCAGAACTCTGACGCGCTCCTTGAGTTCCTTTATCTGTTCGTTAGAAATCATATTCCAGTCGTGTAATTTTCAGGATGCTTTCCCTTAAGGTGCATCGATTCATATATTTCCTGAATTTTCTTCGTGTCAGCCACCGGGTCGTCGCTGAGTTCGAACCTCTCTCCACGTCCGATGCGTTTGGTGCCCCAGTCGAAATAGCCCAGATAGACCGGACATCCTACGGCAGTCGCAATCTTGTGATAGCCCGTCTTCCAGCGTCCCACTTTCTTGCGGGTCCCCTCCGGCGCAAGTGCAAGGTGCATCACCTTTGCCTTGTTCATTTCACGCACGACGCTCAGCACCACTTTCGCCCCATTGCTCCTGTCCACCGGCACCCCTCCGAGTTTGCGCAGGATCCAACCCAGGGGACCCCAGAAGAACTCTTTCTTGATCATACAATAGGCCTTGCCTCCCACTGAGGTGTAATAGAGCAGGGAAATGGGGAAGTCCCAGATGCTGGTGTGTGGCGCACCCAGAATCACACATTTTTCCTCCGGCACCGGCGGGTCCACAGCCGTCCATCCGAGCAGCCTGAGGGTGAGCTTGCAAAATTTCTGTGAAAATGACATAATGTTTCAGATGTTTACGTCTTCAAGTTCCACTTCGCTGCGCAGGTTGCCCCGTATGAAGGTCTGGCGCTCGATAGTGTTGTCTCCCATATAGAATTCCATAATCTCCGCAATGGACTCTTCGTCGCTCAATGTCACCGGGTCCAGCCTCATATCCTCTCCGATGAAAGACTTGAACTCGTCCGAGGAAATCTCTCCCAGACCCTTGAACCTCGTGGTTTCGGAATTCTTGAGTTTCTTCAGGGCTGCCATCTTCTCCGTGCTGTCGAAGCAGTAGAGAGTCTCTTTCTTGTTGCGGACCCTGAACAGAGGGGTCTGGAGTATGTAAACGTGTCCGTTGCGTATGAGTTCCGGATAATACTTCATAAAGAAGGTCAGCACCAGCATCCTGATGTGCATACCGTCGTCATCGGCATCGGTTGCCACAATGATGCGGTTGTAGCGCAGGTTGGCGATGTCATCCTCGACCCCGAGAGCATTCAGCAGCAGATTGAGTTCCTCGTTCTCTGCCACTCTCTTGCGGCTTTCCTTGTAGCAGTTGATGGGCTTTCCACGGAGACTGAACACTGCCTGGGTCTGTGAGTCTCGGGCTTTGGTAATCGTTCCGGACGCAGAGTCCCCCTCGGTGATGAAAATGCTGGTGAGTTCGATGTCATCGCGGTTCTTTTCCGTCACTTTGTCGTTGAGGTGGAGCTTGCAGTCGCGCAGTTTCTTGTTATAGATGTTGTTGCGCCGGTTCTTCTCCCTGGTCTTTTTCTGTATGCCGGAAATCTCCTTGCGCTCGGTCTCCGAGGCTATGATCTTCGCCTGAAGCACCGGGACTATCTCCTTGTGGATGTGGAGGTAGTTGTCCAGGTTGGTCTTGATGAAGTCGTTCACAAATGCCCTTATGGTCGGACCCCTGTCGATTTTCGTGGCTCCGTTCTCGTCCTTGACAGGATTGCCGTTCCCGTCCGTGACCTCGGTCTCGTAGGTGTAGGTGGAGCCGAGCTTGGTCTTGGTCTGCCCCTCGAAGTTAGGCTCCTGTATCCTTATGCTGATGGCGCCGATGACCCCCTGGCGTATGTCCTCCGGGGCATAGTCTTTCTTGAAGAATTCCTTGAGGGTCTTGGCTATCGCCTCCCTGAATGCGGCGAGGTGGGTTCCTCCGTCCCTGGTGTTCTGTCCGTTCACGAAAGAAGCGATGTTCTCGCCGTAGTCGTTGCCGTGCGTGAGGACTATCTCTATGTCCTCGCCGGTCAGATGCACGGGCGGGTAGAGGGGTTCCTCGGAAAGGTTGTCATTGACAATGTCCAGAAGTCCGTTCTTGGAAATGTAGGAGTTGCCGTTGAGGTTGATGGTAAGTCCCTTGTTCAGATAACAGTAGTTCTTGACCATCTTCTCGACGTATTCCATATTGAAACGGAAGCGTCCGAACATATCCGGGTCGGGGGTGAACTGGACCAGGGTGCCGTTTTTTTCCTTGGTGGCAACGTCCAGGGAGTCAGGGATCTCCTCTGTGAGCCTGCCCCTTTCGAATGTCGCGCTTGCCATCTTTCCGTCCCTGTAGGATTCGATGTGGAAACGTACAGAAAGGGCATTCACTGCCTTCGTACCCACTCCGTTCAGACCTACGGATTTCTGGAAGACCTTGGTGTCGTATTTCGCTCCCGTGTTCAGCTTGCTCACTGCGAGAGTCAGTTTCCCAAGCGGAATGCCACGCCCGAAATCCCTGACGGAAACTTCTCCATCTTCGCCCACGTTCACATTCACTGTCTTGCCGAATCCCATTGCGAACTCGTCAATACAGTTGTCTATCACTTCTTTGAGAAGCACGTAAATTCCGTCTCCGGGATTGCTTCCGTCGCCCAGACGACCTATGTACATACCCGGACGCTTGCGGATATGCACCACGTCCTCAAGGGTCCTGATGCTGTCTTCGTTGTAGTTGCCTATGTTTTCCTTTGCCATATTCCTTCAAAAAAGGGTTACTCGACCTGTGTATCTTCCTCTTTCCTCTCTTCCGGACGAAGCCAATCTCCCTCCGTGCCCCTGTCTTCCACTCCGAAAAAGAGTTTCATATTCTCGTGCCAGGTAAATTTGTGGACGACGTAACTTTTTTCCGAACGAGCCCCGTCGAATGCTGCCACAGCGGTGTAATAGGTGTGTCCTTCCTCAAATTTCGTGTCTGTGGTGCCGTCCCCGATGCCGTCGTTCTTGTGTGCGTAGATGCCGTAGAAGATGTTGGCGGACTGGTGGGCGACCTGGTCGCTGAACATCTTGTCGAAATACTCTCCTGGAACCCGGCTTCCGGCTTCCCTGATTTTCAGGCTGTCGGCAGTCGCACCCACCCAGGGCACATCCGTCATCAGTTTCTTGCCGTCGGTGCTTTTCGGGTAAACATAGTCCCACTGTCCCTCAATGCGGTATTCAAATGCCATCTCGATGTCGCTGACCGCCCTGGTCCTGACCGTCTGGATGTTCAGTTCTCCCACCGATTTGTTGTTTTCAGGATTCACGGCAAAGCAGTAGAGCCAGTACTCCGTGTCGGGAAGGAGGTATTTGAAATAATGGTCCTGTTCGCCGTATTTGAGGCTGTGGTTGGCGAAGGATGCGATGTACGGGGCACCGTTGTAAAGAAGTTCGTACCTCCAGTTGATGTATTCCTTGTAGGCGTAGTCGAGGGCGAGGTTCATAAACTGGCTGCTGTTCTTTATGGGGTCGAAGTTTTCCCTGACCGGCTCCATCGCTATGTAGTAGTAGGCATCCTTGTTGGTGGAGAAAACGACTTCGCAGTAGCCGGAACGGACCTGGACCACTTTCATTTCCACCTTCACGTTCTTTATCGAGTAGTCTGCCTCGGGATCGCAGGCGACAGCCAGGACCGTTGCCGCCAATGCGGAAAATATGTGTCTTGCCTTCATAATCAGTTGTCGCTGTTTTCTTTCTGTGCATTTTCAAGGTAGTTGCCCACGGAGGACACGAACCTCAGGGCTGTGGCTGTGTGCGAGCCGTAGTGACCGAAGTTGTAGGTGATGTTGCCGTCCTCCCATTTGCTCCTTGCCTTGGAGGCGTTGATGAACGGAACCGTGTCGTCGTCGATGGAATGTACCAGATAGACCGGAGACCTCGGAGTCCAGTTGTAGGAAAGGAGGGAATTTTCACTCATCGCCTGGTAAAGCCGAGCCACAGGCTCGCTGGTCGGGTCCATACCCATATCCG
>JBJEJT010000061.1:0-5007 GCA_051878255.1 Candidatus Cryptobacteroides sp.
CCTGCCGCCTCAATGCGGGTTTTGCGTCCCGAAGCGTCACAGTAAACCCCACCGTCGTTTCTCCATTGCGGAACCGGGGTATCCATCACAAAGGCATTGGGGATGTTGAACCAGGTGGTGTCCCCGGTACGGATGAAAACGGATGTCGGCTCGTAAGTGGCATTTATGGCTGCGACTGCATCATAGGCTTTGGCTGCCTCGCTGGTTGTCCTGCCACGGGTCTTTTCATATTCGAACCTTATGCGGTAACGCGGATTGTTCATATCCACTTCCACGATGTTCACGAACTGGTAGGAATCTGAAATGGGTTCATAGCCCCTGTAACTGTGATAGACAAGCCCGGTGGAGATTGTGTCTCTCTGCCATTGCGGACTGACTTTCGGGCCCGGAGCCGGAGGAAGGTGTGCCGCCCGTTCCTCCGGGGTGTAGGTCAGGAAGCGGATTCTATTCCTTAAGAAAGTCTCCACATCCTGCCACTTGTAATACGGGCCGTCTGAAAGTTCCCCAATGCTGGTTTCCACACCATTGCGGAGCATTTTTACCAATATGCTTCCCTGCCCCGAGACCGGTCGGTAGAATACCATCTGGATGTTTCCAGCCATAGGGGAATCATAGGTGCGGAACCAATAAGCCAGAGAATCCGGCTCGGAAGGCACTTGGGCGAAATGGTCTATGTCCATTATCATATACAGGGACATCAGCACGTGGTCGTGACCGAAACGCAAGTCAGCGCCCCTCTCCCCCGACGCAATCCTCGCATCAGCCTTGTCGAGCATATCGGCGACCACGGAAGAGCAAGGGGTACGATAGCCCCAATACTCCTTGAAATGCACGTAATTGTCACATTCCCACATCCTTGCATATTCTTCAGGCAGGAAGATGTCGGAAAAGTCGTCCCTGGCTTCCCCGTCCAGGCTGTTCATTCCTGCCACGAGCATATAGACATCTTCGGTAGTATAGAGCGGGGAATGTTTGCCCAGGGCCTTGTCCGCATCGATGAACATCCTTTTGTAGATGTTTTTCCAGTCGGGGAATCTCCTCAGGAAGAACTGGCCCGGGGTTTCGTCAAACGGGAAGGGAAAATCGGGTCCGGTGAGTTTCAGAGGGTTGTTGCCCTGGTTGGGGGCTGTTGCCTGCTGTTCCATAAGCCCCTGATGGGCATATACTCTCATTGCGGGAACCTCACGGCTGAGGCTGGAACAAAAGGAGCCCATACTGACGATGGCCCTTGGAGACGGAGAAGCGACTGCATCTACCCTCGATTCGCCTGTAAAGGCTGCCGGAAAGGCCTGCACCATACGACGGGCGATTTCCTGATGCTGCTCCCAACCTTTGCGGGTCAGGTCTCCAGTATGGTATTGGACTTTTGGATAGAAGCTTTCCAGACGGAACAGAAGGCTCTGCCCATAAGGGGTAAGATTGTCGGACTCATTCCTGAGCAGGTTCAGCAGAAAGGTGTAGGCAGAAGAGGTGTAGGCATAGCGGGAACCGTGACGGCCGTAGTGGCTGACATAGAACGGTTCGTAGCCTTGCGGGGCCGGGGTAAGTTCCGGAGTGTCGAAATTATAGACATTGTCCAGTCCGGATGCCTTGTTCCAGTCGTTGCGGACATCTTCCCTGACATTGAAATTCTGCGCATTTGCAGGTTGGAAGGCAGATGCCGACAAAAAAAAGAGCAGCCCTGTTACGGCTGCACATTTGAGTTTCCTTGACATAATATGCTTAATATTGTAGTTTCAGTTCCGGTTGCAGTCATTATGAATAACGGACAAACGGAACTTTTCTACAATTGAATCACCGGCTGGAAAACTGGAAAGTTCAGGAGTAATACAATGGCTCTGACACATCAATCCTTAAGACACCCGACAGGAACAACCAGAACCCCATCCCCGGGCCTTTTATAAGCATAGTCACCAATGCCGGTAAGAACCATCAGGAACGATGGCTTCTTCATCCGTTCCGTGTCAATTTTAGAAGCCAGTGATTTGAGACTCGATGCGCCCTCATCTATCAAAGCGGCACCGCCAATTTTAACTTCAATCAAGCCGTATGATCCATTCCTAAGATGAACTACCGCATCGCATTCCAGGTTGTTTTTATCGCGATAATGATATACTTTCCCGTCAATGGCATCCGCATAGACTCTCAAGTCACGTATTGCCAAAGTCTCGAAAATATACCCGAATGTTTTCATATCATTTATCAAGTCCATAGGGCCCAGACCGAGCGCAGCCGTGGCAACGGAAGGATCGATAAAATAACGGGTGTCGGATGTCCGGATAGCAGTTTTGCTACGCAGATTGGGATTCCAGGCAATGGCATCTTCAATTACGAATATTTCTTTCAATGCCTTGATATAGTTATACACAGTCGTATCGGACATCTGCTCGTCCCCGTTGTTCTTTATGTCCGCCAGAATGGTACCCACAGTTGCCTGAGTGGCCTGATTGCGGGCATACGAACGCATTATGCGCCTTGCAAGTTCCTCATCCCTGTCTATATCATCCACTCTTTTGATATCATTGCTCACTACCGAATCGAAATAGTCAAAAGCCTGGGAAAGAGCAGCTTTCTCTCTCTTTTTCATTATTGCCTTTGGCCAACCCCCGCGACAGGTAAGGAACGCCAGTCTTTCAAGATCAATATGGCTTGTCCCGTCCACAGCATCCGGGTTCTTGAACAGATTCCCGAGACTGACATCTCCGGTAGAATCTTCAGACTCCCACAAGGACATTGTGCGCAATTTAAGTCTTGAGATGCGTCCCGTTCCGGTATGGTGGATTTGTTCTTCCTGGACAATCCTCCCCTGAGCATCTCTTTTAGGCTTGGGAGGTACGGCAGAGCCAGTGAGCAGAAACTGTCCATCTTCGCTGCGTTTGTCCACTTCATTTCTCACTGCATCCCAAAACTGGGGAGCAATCTGCCATTCATCAATCAATCTCGGCACCGGACCGGCAAGAAGTCTCGAAATATTTGTCCTGGCCAAAGCAAGATTCTGCTGCAAAGTATCAGGGTCAGACATCGACAGGATGCTGGCTGCCTGCATTGATGCAAGTGTGGTTTTCCCGCAATATTTCGGTCCTTCTATCAAAACGGCACCTGAAGCTTCCAATTTATCTGAAAGTATCCTGTCTGCGACTCTTCTTTTGTATTCCATAATTTGAATAAATTTTCATCGCAAAATTAAGTATTTTCCTATTGATTTTCAAATAATTCTAAAAATTTGACGCGACAGTTGGCCGAATTTTGACGCGACAATTGGCCGAATTTTGACGCGACAGTTGGCCGAATAACTACGAAATCAGTGATACAATTGCGATGAATTTCTTCTTGATAGAATTGGATGTCAATAGTTGAATGGTGTTCCAAAACTATGCAAAGAGATTGTCCATAGTGATGACCTTCTGGATCTTTCCGCTGTGCTTTCCCTGCTGAAGACCATATGTGGTAACAAGCGTCAGATGGGCTTTCTGCCTCGGTGAGAGAGTCTTTTTGAGAGTCTCCACCCGCTGAATCAGTTTTGTTTCCTCATTCTTATCTACGGAGTATGAAGAACTGCTGAATTTCATTTCACAGAGATTGACGATGTTGTCGTCCCTGAAAATCAACAAATCGACCTGGAAGCCAGGCTCTCCGTCTTCTCCTTTTACATTCCAGGTGGAAATGCTTGTTTTGACACCGGATATTCCGAGGGCAGCCTTTATTTGCGGAATATGGTTCCAGCACACTTGTTCAAATGCAACTCCTTTCCACGAATTCATAATGTTTGATGTGAAATTGTCATTGACAAAGGACGCATCTGACTGATTCGGTTCGACAAACTTCAACCAGAAAAGGCAAAAATTGTCAACAAGCTTGTAATATTCTCCCTGAGACTTCCCGTATGGGCTATACCGGATGATGAAGTCACTTTCCGCCAATGCGCCTAAAGTCTCACTGAGACCACCTCCCAGCGGGAGATTTGTTGCCGCTGCAATTTCCTCCCGGGTATAGCCGTAATTGCGCGTTGCAAGGTGGACGATTATTTTCCTGCAATCCTCCGCATTGTCAAAAATCGCCTTGAAAAGCCTGTTGAACTCATCTTTCAGCCTCGGCTTGTCCCCGAACAGAATCATATCCGCATTCTGCTCGAAACTGTATCCTTTACGGAAATAACTCAAATAATACGGAATGCCACCGAAAACCATATAGGACTGCAAAATGTCGTAGCGAGAGAGTTCAATATTCTCATTTTCAAAATATTCCTCGCATTCCTTCAATGTGAAAGGGGACAACTTGATTTCGCAGGTAAGACGCCCGTACAAGCCTCCCTTGCTCCAGGAAAGATTGCGGAGCATCCACGAGGTTGCACTGCCGCAAACGATGAGCATAATATTGTCGTGGTCGCTGCACCATCCGTTCCAGAAGTTCTCAAACGCGGACAGGAAACGGCTGCGTGGGGTATCCATCCACGGCAATTCATCAATGAAGATGACCATACGCTGTCCATTGTCGAGTTTCTTGAGCAGCTGAGAGAGCTGAAAGAATGCCTCCATCCAGGTTTTGGGAAGATTGAACCCCTCAAGCCCATAGTTCAGCAATGAATAATAGAAACTTTCCAGTTGAGTCCTCAACCGGTTTTTGTCATCAAATCTGTCCACAGGAGATACACCCGTATGCTGGAATATCAGCCGGTCCTTAAACACCTGCTTGATGAGGTATGTTTTGCCCACACGTCTCCTGCCATATACAGCGACGAACTCGGGACGGTCACTGGAATAGAGTTTCTCCAACTCATCAATTTCAGATTTTCTGCCAACAATTACACTCATATTATCCTTATTTTGCCGCAAATATATAAAAAGGATAGCAATCGGCAAAATAAACTATAGCTTATTCTGCCGCAGAGATATAAAATTTGAGCAATCGGCAAAATAAAAGCTCCGCAAAGAGGCATTAAGTAATATGAAAATAATAAGTTGCGTCAGATTTGAATTAGATTTCCGAGGTCAGATTTTCACCCGAAGA
>JBJEJT010000062.1:0-4998 GCA_051878255.1 Candidatus Cryptobacteroides sp.
CCGACAAGGCGGTAATCATAACCAGCAGGGTTCTCAAAACGATTGACAGAGAAACAGGTTTGACATCGGAGAAGGTGGAGTACACCCGGTACAACAAGAATCAGTATCTGTCCAAACTCAGACAGGGATTCCAATCAAAGGAATACATAAATGTCAATTTTTCGAATGCGGAAACAATACTTTTAGGAAAGGGCGAGGGTGTTTTTGCCATCAGGATAAAGCAGGACTACTGGTCTTCCAATTATTCCGACACGGGCTTTCTTATGCTCGTCATTGACGGGAAGAATATCCGGCAGCCTATGATTACTTTCAGGTCCTGGAACCCGAAGACTTCGGAGGACGACTGGTATTATATTAGTGAGATGTGATAGTTATGGGTGCAAAGAAATGTATATTGGTTCTGTCGGCACTCTTCCTCTCCTGCATCCTCTATGGGCAGCAGGCGAAGATGGTGTTGGATGGAGGCGTGCGCAGGGATATGATGTCGCAGGATGCGCTGCAGTTCTACAGAAAGCCGGACCTGAACGGCAATATCTGTGCAATCCTTAAAGTTACTTTGACCAATTCCATCGGAGACAATCCCCTGTCGCTGAATGTGGGAGCAATGGGTGTTGTAGATAGAGAAGTGAAGGAGAACGGGGAAATCTGGTTCTATGTTCCATACCAGGTGAAGCGCTTGAATTTTTCCTGCAAGTCGTATCAGCCGATGGATCCGATTGAAGTCAATCTGGAAGAGGGTGGTGTGTATCTTCTGAAAATCAGGAATGACGCCATTGTGCAGTCCTACCTCATCGCAGATGTCCAGTCGAATTTTCTGAAGGTTGAGACGGATCCTGTCGATGCAAGTCTGGCATATGGAAAGGATGCGGGTTGTTCTATGGGGAGTGAATATCTTACAGACGGATTTTTCACCAGGCAACTGGATTATGGGGAGTATTACATTTCGGTCTCACACCAGCTCTACAAGACAAAGTTGCAGAAAGTCAGTGTGTCCGAGAAGAATGAGATTGCGAAGGTGAAACTTGATCCGGATTATGGCTATCTTACCGTGAGGTCAAATCCCGAAGGGGCAATGGTCTTCATAAATGGGGAGAAGATGGATGGAACCACTCCCTTTGCCTTGAACGAAAAAATCAAGAGAGGCACAGTCCGAATCAGGGTACAGAAAGATGAATATCATCCCGCAGAACGGACTGTGGATGTGCCGGGAACAGGCGAGCGCCTGACTGTGAATATGGAAATGAAGCCCAATTTCGGTACGGTTGTCGTATCCTGTGAGGATTCCGAGGCAGAAATATGGATAGACAACGAGCGCAAGGGCAAGGGCAGATGGACCGGCAAGGTCAGCAGCGGCGTGAATCATACGCTGGAGTCCCGCAAGGCCAGACATCAGTCACAGGGCATCGGCTTCAGAGTTTCTGATGGGGAAAACATTGAAAGGAGCATTGCTGCACCGACACCCCTTTACGGAAGCATAGCAGTTTCGCAGACCAATCCGGCGTATTGCCAAGTGTTGATAGACGGCGAGGATGCCGGAACCGCCCCTTTCGTGAAAAACAGGCTGCTGATAGGGTCCCATACCGTTGAATTCAGGAAGGATGGGTACATTCCGCTTCAGCGTACGGTTGAAATTGCCCAGAACAAATCTTTCACGGTTTCCGGTGTGGCACTTGAAAAAGGCAAAAGAAAGGTAAAACTGACGGTCGCGACAGATGATTCCTCTGCAAGTATCTATGCCGACGGGAGGCTGCTTGCCGCTTCTGGTGAATGGACCGGAGAGTTGGATGAGGGATTCCACGAATTCTCCACAACCCGGTCCGGCCACAATCCCGGCAAAGCCCGGCTGGAAGTTGTCTATGGGAAAACTATCCGTTTGAAGGTGCCTTCGCCTGTCAGAAAAACCGGGACTGTCAATTTTGACGGAACCAGAAATGCGGAAATAACTTTGAGAGGCACCGATTTCCACAAATACGGATTGAAAATCCCAACTAGCATAACTCTGCCGATAGGGAAATACACTGCGTCTGCCAGCAAGAAGGGTTTTAAGGATGCCGTCTCCGCTTTTACCGTTTACGAGGGACAGACGACAGAGACATTCATAAAACTTAAAAAGGAATATTGGATTTCGGAATATCAGGGGTTCAGCAGCCATTTCGGAGAGATATCCTACGGATATGCCATTCCGTACGCTTCAACGCCAAGACCTTATTATTACATAAATCCCCACTGGGTTGGTGTCAACTATGCTTATGTGCCCACCCATATAGGCGTCAATGCTTCCTTTGCGGCTTCGATGGACGGCAGCGTGTCCCTGGCGGTGGGACCAGCGATGCGTTTCACTTCGTATATTGAACATAATGTCGATTTTCAGCTTTATGCCGGGTTCGGATTCAGATATGACCCGACCAACTTGCTGTTTGAGGATCCTCTTTTCCATTCACGCGACTGGAGATGGATGGTGGATGCCGGCGTAAGGTTCAATTTCAGCGATGAATTGGATTTTTCATTCTCGTCATTCAGTCTTGGGGCGAAAATCAGCTCCGATATGGTAATCCCTACCGTCGGTATGGCTCTCTACCCAGGGTTGCTCGCTATGTGTGAAAGGATGGACCCGCATCATTATTTCGGTCTGAACACTGCCTGCGATGTGTCTGAAGATGAGTGGATGGCCGGAGGTTACTACACTTGGGTTCCGTCCGCCCTGGGTCTGTATTCTTCTTTTCTCGTGGGATTTGATGGCGGATATTCAATCCTTGCCGGACCGGTCATAAGTTGCTTTCCCGGCAACTCGGACACTTTTGATCTGATGCTATATGGAGGTATCGGAGTTCAGAATTCTTCTTTGGCGGGTGATTTCGGAATCCGTTTCGCATTCCTCGATGATAATTACCGCAATCTTGGATGGTGGGATATCGGAATCGGATGTCAGATTTATGACGGTCATTTCGTTCCCACTCTGTCTATGAGTTTCTTCCACGGTTTTATTTGGGGATGGATAATGCCTTTGCTTGGAGGTTTGGGCAAATTGTAACAGTGCAGATGACTATGAAATCCAGGATATTAATCGTAGTTCTTTCTTTCAACTTGTTCTTCGCATATTCACAGAATGTGAATAAGGACGCAAAAGAACGTGCTATCGTAGAGCAGCGTGCCAAATTGGATGAATACAGGAAGTCCCGGGAGCAGGCCTTTGAGGATTTCCGTTCAGCGAGAAATGAGGCCTATGCCGAGCTTCTCAGGCGCAAATGGGTCTGGTTCAAAATACATCAGGCTCAGGATGCTCCTGTTATCAAGCCGATTCCGCCGGTTGTGATGCCGGATGGTGATGGAATCAAACCCGTCGTGCCCAAGCCCCTTCCTGTTGTCGATGTGGTGCCGCATCCGGAACCGTCGCCGGAACCAAAGCCGGTCGATCCGATTGCCAGACGTGAAAAAGGCAATCGGTTTGCTTCCGTATGTTTTGACACGGTTTGTCATCTCATCGATATGGGAAATTCGCCTCTTCCGCTTCTTGCCGGAACAGATGAAAGTGATGTTGCGGATATGTGGCTTGCGCTTTCCGATTCCCAGTACGACAATATGGTTGCCGACTTGTACGGAATAAAAGAGTCTGAATCCATCTGCGACTGGTCCTTTGTCCTGATGGTAAAGGAGTTTGCAGGCCAGGTCTGTGACCATAAGGACTCATCCGAAGTGCTTGCAGCCTATATCTTGAGCCAGACCGGCTTCGATGTGAGGCTTGCCAGGGGTGCAGACGGTTCCATATACCTATTCCTCCGACCGGATTGTCTTGTGTTGAGCCAGTCCTATTACAATGTGGGTGGGAGCAGGTTTTATTCATTCAGAAAAGACACTCCGTCCGAAATCTATTTTATGGAAGATTCGTACCCCGGGACCAAGCCTGTCCGGATGGTTCCGGACGGTAAAATTGCGACAGGTGCGAAACTCTTGTCCAGTCGTCATTTGAGTTCGGTCCGTTACCCGGAGGCTGCGTGCGATGCTGTTGTCGATATTTCCTTGATAAAGGCAATGGAAAACTATCCGCGCTGCTGCTTTTCGGGAAATCCCAATACAACCTGGGCTTTCTATGCTTCTGTGCCTATGGACCATCAGGTGGTCGAGACTGTTTATCCGGCATTGCAGAAAGCTATTGAAGGGAAGACAAATCTTGAGAAGGTGGAGGTGATTCTGAATTTTGTCCAAACTGCGTTTGAGTATGGCTATGACACTGAAATCTGGGGCGGGGACAGACCATTCTTTGCGGAGGAAACCATTTATTACCCCTACAGTGATTGTGAAGACAGGGCAATTCTTTTCTCCCGCCTTGTTAGAGATATTGTGGGACTGGAGGTGGCTTTGGTTTTATATCCCAATCACTTGGCTTCTGCTGTGGATTTTGGGGAGGCCTGCGGAGATTACATCGACTGCGAAGGGAGAAGATTTACAATCTGCGACCCGACATACATCGGAGCCTCAGTGGGCAGGACAATGCCAGGAATGGAAAATGAATCTGCATTTGTTATGAAGCTTTGAGCATACATAACAAATGCAGATTCAATCATATAGATTCATCAAGTTTCGCAAGTCTTTCCAATGAACTTTAAATCAAATAATTAAGACTTGCGAAACTTGAGTAGATTCCTTATTCGGCAACCGGTACCTGAATGATTGTGAGCCATTTTTCAGGGTCCTCCTGATTCCAGATTCCGTCCACATAGACAGCCCTCGGGGCATCGGTGATTTTCCAGCCCTCCTCCTCGATTTTTGCGAACAGCTTCGCGTATGCCTCGTGCAGCCTTTCGTATGGGCCGTAGGCATTCAGACAGACTGCCTTGCTGACGGCAGGAATGTCCTTGAACTTGATCAGTGCTGAATCGCGGCGTTTTTCCTTGACCTGCTCGCAGTATTCTATGTCAATGTCGGTCGGGCGGTATTCGCCGTGTTCGATGGTGTAGCAGTAACCCGGTTCGGGACATTCGCAGCCGAGACGAGCCATTT
>JBJEJT010000063.1:0-4966 GCA_051878255.1 Candidatus Cryptobacteroides sp.
ACAGCCCCGAGGGGCGTGCCGAACCGGGTCCCCCGATTCGGGTGGCTACAAGGCTTCGCATCGCTTCGCCTTTCCACCACTACGGCTCGCGCCGTATTGCGCTCCGCGCAAGAACATAGGCACTTCACGGGCTTCTTTTGCATAAAACTTTGTCATATTTTCCAACCCCCAGTCGCCATAAGCGACAGCCCCGAGGGGCGTGCCGAACCGGGTCCCCCGATTCGGGTGGCTACAAGGCTACTAAATGGAAAGGACGTTGAGGACGTTGATGAGTTCCTTGTCAATTGGCTTGTCGATATGGATTGCCTTGTTGATAGGGACATAGACAATTTTGTCATCCTTGACGCCAATCATTATGTTCCTCTGCCCGTCCTTGAGAGCCTCGATGGCTGCCACTCCCAGACGGCTGGAGAGAATACGGTCCTGTGCAGTGGGACTTCCGCCCCTCTGGAGATGTCCGAGGATAGTCACACGTGCCTCGTATTCGGGATATTCCTTGAGCAGACGGTCAGCATAATACTGTGCCCCGCCCGTGCCGTCTTTCTTGCTCTCGGAAACCAGCACGATAGAACTGTTCTTGCTCTTGCGGACCCCTCGTCCGATGAAAGTAGCCAGCTGGTCCACGTCAGTGCGGTCCTCAGGTATGATTGCTGCCTCCGCACCCGTGGCTATGGCGGCATTCTGCGCAAGGAAGCCTGCGTCACGCCCCATTACCTCCACGAAGAAAATGCGGTTGTGGGAATTTGCCGTGTCGCGGATTTTGTCCACACAGTCCATTATGGTGTTGAGTGCCGTGTCGTAACCTATGGTCGTGTCAGTGCCGTAAAGGTCATTGTCGATGGTTCCCGGAAGCCCGACCACAGGAATATCGTACTCCTGCGCGAAAATCTGAGCCCCCGCAAGCGAGCCGTTGCCGCCGATGACAATCAGGGCATCGATGGCGTTGGACTTGATGGTCTCGTAAGCCTTGGACCTACCCTCTTCCGTCATAAACTCTTTCGACCTTGCGGTACGGAGAATCGTACCTCCCCTGTTGATTGTGCCACTGACGCTCTCAGTCGTGAAATCCTTGACCTGATTGTGGATAAGGCCCTCATAACCCCTGTTGATTCCCTTCACAGCCCATCCGTTATAGATTGCCGCCCTTGTGACGGCCCTGATAGCCGCGTTCATTCCCGGAGCATCCCCACCGGAAGTGAGGACTCCGATTGTTTTGATTCTTGCCATATTTCTGTTTCTTAATAAGACTTCATTCAAGGCGACAAATTTCGTGCAAAAAATCAATATATTTTATAAATTTGTGGGATTTTTTCACTCTGATGATTCCCCGATGAAAATAGGCGAAAACATAGTGCTGAGAGACAAGCCCCTGTTCCTGGCTCCGATGGAAGACGTGACCGACCCCTCTTTCCGCTGGGCCTGCAAGGAATACGGTGCGGATGTGGTCTATACTGAGTTCATTTCGTCTGACGGTCTCATACGGGACGCGAAAAAATCGCTGGAAAAACTCAAGACCTACGACTATGAGGGACCTGTGGGAATCCAGATTTACGGGAATATCCCGGAGGCTATGGTGGATGCGGCAAGAATGGCTGACAATGCCACCGAACTGATTGAAACCCACGGGGCGGACCTGATAGACATAAACTTCGGATGCCCGGTGAGCAAAATCGCGAGGAGAGGGGCTGGAAGCGGAATGATGAGGGAGCCGGACAAAATGGTGGAAATCACGAAGATGGTGGTGGATGCCGTGAAAAAACCTGTGACCGTGAAGACCCGTCTCGGTTGGGACGAAGAGTCGAAGATAATTGTGGAACTCGCTGAAAGGCTGCAGGACACCGGCATCAAGGCATTGACCATACACGGACGCACACGCTGCCAGATGTACAAGGGCGAAGCGGACTGGACTCTGATTGGCAAGGTCAAGGAAAACCCCCGTATGAACATTCCCATAATCGGCAACGGGGACATCCGTACTCCCGAAGATGCAGAAAACGCATTCAACCGCTACGGAGTGGACGGGATTATGATAGGCAGGGCTACTTTCGGGCATCCGTGGATTTTCCGGGAAATCCGGCATTATCTGGACACGGGGGAGAAGCTGCCACCGATGAATGTGCGAGAAAGAGTGGATTTGGCAAAACGGCATTTGTCCAAATCACTGGAACTCAAAGGAGAACACACAGGTGTTATTGAGATGAGACGGCATTTCTCCTGCTATTTCAAGGGGCTGCCGAATTTCAAGGAGACGAGATTGAAACTTGTCACCCTGTACGACATCCAACAGATCCATAACCTGCTGGACGAGATTTCCGACAAGTGGGGAGACTATGCTCCGGAACCCGTATCAGCTTATCAAACAGAATAAAGAACAAAAATATTACATAGGATTATGATCGACAGATTTCTGCTGTTCCCATACTATCTGGCTCTCAAGACCCGCCATTTCCTTTTCGACCACGGTCTAAGGAAAGTTGGCAAAGGAGCCATACCGACCATAGGCATTGGGAACGTGACTGTCGGGGGCACGGGGAAGACACCGCATACGGAATTGATTGTCAAGGAATTGATTGAGAACTGCGGGGTGGATGCAAGCAGTCTTGCCATATTGTCCCGGGGGCACAAGAGGTCGTTGAAAGGCTTCCAGGTGGTGGAGGCGGACGGCAAGGCGAAAGAATACGGGGACGAGCCGTTGCAGATGAAGCGGAAGTTTCCGGAAATCATCGTCGCGGTGGACAAGGACAGGATGGAGGGGCTGGAGATCCTTTCTGACCCCCAGCCTTTCCTCTCCACACGGAAAGCAGCGAAAAAATGCAAGGCGAAGTCCATTCCGACCGCTTCCATTGCGGTTTTGGATGACTGTTTCCAATACAGGAACCTCAAGCCGGACCTGAGCATAGTGCTGGTGGACTACAACAGACCCGTGACCGGGGATATGCTGTTGCCGTTGGGCAATCTGCGGGACCTGCCGGAAAGGATTGCCGATGCGGACGCAATCATCGTCACGAAATGCCCGTGGGAACTGAGCCCCTGGGAAGAGGACAGATGGGCGCTGTCCCTGGGCATAGAAAGGTTCAATCAGAACGAGGCTTGCGGTGTGAGAAGCGACAGCGGCAGGAAACAATATCTTTTCTTTACCCGCACGGGATATGACACCGCAAAGGCCGTCTTCCCCGAGGGGGACAGCCGCTACCTCTATTCCAAGATGGCAGTTATGTTCAGCGGGATTGCCGACGACACGGCGTTTTCGGAACAACTCAGGCTGAGTTACCGCCTTGTGGGACACCTCAAATTCCCGGACCACCACAAGTTCAGCCGTATGGACATCAGGTCAGTGGAAAGGCAGGCTGCGGAGTTCCCCACTTCATTGGTAATCACCACCGAGAAGGATGCCCAGCGGGTGAGGGATTGCGGCAAAATCTCCGATGAACTCAAGAAGCGGCTGTTCTATCTGCCAATAAAGGCGGAGTTCCTTTCGGAATCCGCCCGCCAAGTGTTTCATTCACTTGTTTTTTCCGCAGCAAGGAGTGCAACGCAGAAATCACCTCTTTTGCCTTGAGCGTTCTCAGGAGTGAGATAAAGAGGTTAGTTCAAGGCGCGCGACGAAGACAAATCCGCAGCAACCTTCCGGTTGTGAGGAATTTGGCAAGGAGTGCAACGCAGAAATCACCTCTTTTGCTCACTCCTGAGCTTTGACTGAGGCTTCGTGGATGGCATTGAAAACCACTTTAATGAAATCCTCCTCAAGCCCGTGCTCCTTGCCTTTCTCAATCATCTGAGCAAGCACCTGGTCCCACCTGGAAGTCTGGAGGATGGCGATATTGTTTTCTTTCTTGCTCTGTCCGATTTTGCGGCTGATTTCCATACGCTGGGAGAGCAGGTGGATGAGGTTGTCGTCCACCACGTCGATTTTGGCACGCAACTGACTGATGGTCTCACGATAGGCAGTGTCGGAAGTGTCCGCATCCCTGACAACCAGTTTCTTGAGAAGCAGGTCCGCAAGGTCTGCCGGAGTGAGTTGCTGCTTGGAGTCGCTCAATGCACAGGCAGGGTCGCAGTGGCTCTCCACCATCAGACCCTCAAGTCCGAGGTCCATAGCCCTTTGGGAGAGTTCCTCGATATATGCACGGCTTCCCGCAAGATGGCTCGGGTCGCAGAACACCGGTATCTGGGGATAACGGCTGCGAAGTTCAATCACATACTGCCAGAGAGGCTCGTTTCTGTACTTGATTTTCTCGCTCGTGGAGAAACCCCTGTGGATGACTCCAAGTTTGCGTATTCCGGCACGGTGCAGGCGCTCGAGTGCGCCTATCCACAAGTCGAGATCCGGATTGACCGGATTCTTGACCAGCACGGGGATGTCGGTGTCTGCCAGAGCATCCGCAATCTCCTGCACGAGGAAAGGATTGGCACTTGTACGTGCCCCCAGCCACACGAGGTCCACCCCGTGCTTGATGCACTCGAAAACGTGTTTTTCGCTCGCAACCTCAGTCGCGACCTTCATCCCGTATTCTTTCTTAACTCTCTGGAGCCATTTCAGTCCCGGAACTCCTATACCCTCGAAACATCCGGGATGAGTCCTCGGCTTCCATATTCCGGCACGGAACACATTGATGCCGAACTCCTTGAGCCCCGCTGCAGTCTGCATTATCTGGTCTTCGCTTTCCGCACTGCACGGTCCGGCAATGACGCAGGGGCGCGGCGGGATAGAGAACATTCCCCATTCGTTCAGGGGCACGATGTCGAATTTGTCGGTCATAGGTATGTGATTTAATATTTATCGTAGTATTCTCTTGATACGGTTTGCCTGGTTGATGAGTTCCCTGATGCCATCCTCGTCCGATTCATCCACAGCCTTGCGGAACCTGCCCATCATCTCCATATAGGTATCCATAACCTGAAGCACATTGTCGCGGTTCTGGGTCAGAATCGGCACCCACATATCCGCATTGCTCTTGGCAAGACG
>JBJEJT010000064.1:0-4934 GCA_051878255.1 Candidatus Cryptobacteroides sp.
GCGGAGTGAAGGCGCTAAAAAGGAGTCCATACATGAGCAAAGAAGAAAAAGAAACAAAGAAAAGAAACACAATATGAACAAGACAACAGGAAAGGTTACGGGCATAGTTTCCAATCTTGTCACCGTCGAAGTGGACGGTCCTGTCGCACAGAATGAAATCTGTTTCATCGACGTGGACGGAACCGACCTTATGGCAGAGGTCATCAAAGTGACCGGAAACACTGCGGCAGTGCAGGTATTCGAGAGCACCCGAGGCCTTAAGAACGGCAACAAGGTGGTGTTCGAGAACAGGATGCTCGAAGTGACACTCGGTCCGGGACTGCTCTCCAGCAGCTACGACGGACTCCAGAACAATCTTACCACGATGACCGGGGTGTTCCTCAAGAGAGGCGAATACACCGAGGCTCTCGACCACGGTAAAGTCTGGGACTTTACCCCCATTGCCAAGGCTGGCGACAAAGTCGTGGCTGCAGACTGGCTCGGAGAGGTAAAGGAGGGCTGGCTGCCGCACAAGATAATGGTTCCGTTCTCATTCAAGGGCGAATACACCGTCAAGAGCGTCAAAGCCGCCGGTCAGTACACCATTGACGAAGTCATAGCAGTCCTCTCCGACCCAGAGGGCAACGACGTGGATGTGACGATGACCCAGAAATGGCCCGTCAAGGTGGCAGTCAAGGGTTACAGGGAGAAACCGAGACCGAACAGGATTATGGAAACGGGAGTGCGGGTAATCGACACCCTCGACCCTATAGCTGAGGGAGGTACGGGCTTCATCCCGGGTCCTTTCGGCTGCGGCAAGACTGTGCTCCAGCACGCCATCGCGAAACAGGGTGACGCACAGGTCATCGTTATGGCAGCCTGCGGAGAGCGTGCCAACGAGGTCGTGGAAATCTTCACCGAATTCCCTGAGCTCATCGACCCGCACACGGGGCGTCATCTTATGGAAAGGACCACTATCATCTGCAACACCTCCAATATGCCTGTGGCAGCCCGCGAGGCTTCCGTATATACGGCGATGACAATCTGCGAATACTACCGTGCGATGGGGCTCAAGGTGCTCCTGCTTGCAGACTCGACTTCCAG
Organism: Candidatus Cryptobacteroides sp.; assembly: GCA_051878255.1. Classification (GTDB taxonomy): domain Bacteria; phylum Bacteroidota; class Bacteroidia; order Bacteroidales; family UBA932; genus Cryptobacteroides. Next base: position 1,084 of record JBJEJT010000064.1, read on the forward strand.
ATGGGCACAGGCACTGAGGGAAATGTCCAACCGTATGGAGGAACTTCCGGGTGCGGACGCATTCCCTGTGGACCTTTCTTCCATCATCTCCAACTTCTATGCACGCGCCGGAATGGTGGTCCTCAACAACGGACAGACCGGCTCGGTCACTTTCATAGGGACGGTGTCCCCTGCCGGAGGTAACCTCAAGGAACCTGTGACGGAGTCCACCAAGAAAGCAGCCCGCTGCTTCTACGCCCTTGAGCAGAAACGTGCCGACCAGAAGCGCTACCCTGCCGTGAACCCGATAGACTCCTATTCCAAATATCTCGAATATCCTGAAATCCAGGACTATCTGGACAAGGCAGTGACTCCGGGCTGGGGCGAAATGGTAAGCCGGCTCAAGAACATCATACGCAAGGGCCGTGAAGCCAACGAACAAATCAACATCCTCGGAGACGACGGCGTCCCTATGGGTTACCACGAAATTTTCTGGAAATCCGAACTCATCGACTATGTGATCCTCCAACAGGACGCATTCGACGCAGTCGATGCCCTCTGCCCTCTCGAGAGACAGAAATATATGGTTGAACTCGTCCTCGGCATCTGCGACCGCAGCTTCGTATTCGACGACTTCGAGCAGTGCCGCAACTTCTTCAAGGAAATGATCAACACCCTGCGTCAGATGAACTACTCCGAGTTCCATAGCGAGCAGTTCGAAAGCTACGAAAAACAACTTAACACACTTCTGAACAATGGCAAATAAGGCATATCACAAAATCTACACGAAACTTGAGGGCATTACCAAAGCCACAGTTTCACTCAAGGCTGACGGTGTGGCAAATGACGAGCTTGCTGTTGTGGATTCCAGGCTTGCACAGGTCGTGAAGACCAAGGGCTCTACAGTGACCCTCCAGGTGTTCTCCGGCACCGAGGGCATCCCTACCGATGCAGCAGTCACTTTCCTCGGCAACCCTCCTACCCTCCACGTGAGCGATGAACTTGCAGGACGCTTCTTCGATGCATACGGACATCCTATCGACGGAGGTCCCGAGGTTGAAGGAGAAGAAAGGCAGATCGGAGGACCATCCGTAAACCCTTACAAGAGAAGACAGCCTTCCGAACTCATCCCTACAGGTATCGCGGGCATCGACCTGAACAACACTCTCGTGTCAGGACAGAAAATCCCGTTCTTCGCAGACCCTGACCAGCCTTACAACAACGTGATGGCACAGGTCGCCCTGCGTGCGGACGTGGACAAGATCATCCTCGGAGGTATGGGGCTCTCCAATGACGACTACCTCTACTTCAAGCACGAATTCGAGTCCGCCGGCGCCCTCGACAAAATCATTTCTTTCGTGAACACCACCGAGCAGCCTCCTGTGGAAAGGCTTCTCATCCCGGATATGGCGCTCACAGCGGCAGAGTATTTCGCAGTGGAGAAGAACGAGAAAGTGCTCGTGCTCCTTACCGATATGACCCTCTATGCGGACGCTCTTTCCATCGTGTCAAACCGTATGGACCAGATTCCGTCAAAGGACTCTATGCCGGGTTCACTTTATTCGGACCTTGCAAAGATCTACGAAAAGGCTGTGCAGCTGCCTGACGGCGGTTCAATCACCATCATAGCCGTGACTACCCTCAACGACGGAGACATCACCCACGCCATCCCGGACAACACCGGTTATATCACCGAAGGTCAGCTCTACCTCCGTGCCGATCCGGATTCAGGCAAGGTCATCATCGACCCGTTCCGTTCCCTCTCCCGACTCAAGCAGCTGGTACAGGGGAAGAAGACCAGGGAAGACCATTCACAAGTGATGAACGCTTCAGTACGTCTGTACGCCGATGCCCAGAACGCCAAGACCAAGTTGGAGAACGGTTTTGACCTCTCTGACTATGACAACCGCTGTCTGGACTACGCGAAGGAGTACGCCACAAGGATTCTTTCCATCGACGTGAACCTGGGCATAGACGAGATGCTCGACACCGCGTGGGAGATTTTCGCCAAGTTCTTCACACCTGCCGAAACCGGTATCAAACAGGCTCTGGTGGACAAATACTGGAAGAAATAACACTGAATTATGGCAATAAAGTTTCAATACAACAAGACTTCTCTGAACGAAATCGGCAAGCAGCTGAAAATGCGTCAGAATGCCCTCCCGACCTTGAAAAACAAGGAGAGCGCACTGCGTATGGAGGTCAAGCGTGCCAAAGACCATTCGGAGAAGCTTATTGAAGATCTTGAAGCCGCCCTGCAGAAATACGATTATCTTGCTGCTCTCTGGAACGAGTTCGAACCCGGGTTGATTTCCATCACGGACGTGGAACTTGTCACGGTGAAGGTGGCTGGAGTGAAGACACCTGAACTGAAAGGGATTTCCTATGAAATCCACGAGTTCAACGCTTTCATCAAGCCAGCCTGGTATGCCGACGGAGTTGCGATTCTCAAGGAACTTTCGAGACTTGGAATCGAATCCGAGGTGTACAGGGAAAAGAGCCGCATCCTGGACTTCTTCAGAAAGAAGACCACCCAGAAGGTAAACCTTTACGAAAAGGTGCAGATTCCGGGCTACCAGGAGGCAATCCGCAAGATCAAGCGATATATGGAAGACGAGGAGAACCTCTCCAAGGCGGCATCCAAAATCGTCAAGAACAGACACGCAGAAGAAGAGGAGGAAACAGTCAATGGTTGAGAAAATGACAAAATATTCCTTCATTCTCCCGAGCGGGGAAACTGAAGGCTTTCTTGAGTGGCTCCAGGAACTTGGCGTGATGGACGTGAACCGTTCGTCCAAGCCTGTGGATTCCACTTCATCTGCGATGCTGGACAAGATAGGCGGAGTGAAGAAAGCTCTGGGCATACTGGAGAGACTTGACTACTCCGGCGAACCTGACTTTGAACTCATCTCCAAGGCGGCAGGACAGACCGTCATCGAAGGATGCAAGACCTGTAACACCCTCGATGCGGTGGGCAGGATTGAGACCCTCAAGACAGAACTTTCCGCCGCAGGCAAGACCCTTTCCCAGGTACAGCCTTGGGGAGAATTCGACAGGGACAGGCTGCTCGGCATCAGGGACCTGGACATCAGATGGTACAAAGTTGCCACGAAGCAGTACAAGGCTGAATGGGAAAACGAATGGGCTATCGTGAAAGTCAATGAAGACAAGGGCAATGTCTGGTTCGTCACACTCTCCCCTGCCGGTTCGGACTACAGTTTTCCAGTGGCTGAATGTGCCGCACCTGAACTTTCAGTACAGGAGGCCCAAGCGAAGATAGATGCCATCAATGCGGAAATCATAGCCCAGAAAGGCAGGTTGCTGGCACTGAAAGAGAAATATCTGGAGCACATCCGCGAAGGATACAGGCGCAAATCGGCGGACCTTGACAGGTATCTTGCCGCCGCAGGTACCGAAGAGGCTGCAGAAGGCTATATCACGGTCATCACCGGTTTTGCCCCGACTTCCAAAGATGCGGAACTTGCGGATGCGTTCAACAGCCGCGACCTGCTCTGGATAAGCGAGGCTGCGACAGTGGAGGACAATCCGCCAATCAGAATCCGCAACAACTGGTTTGCACGCAATTTCGAGGTTCTCACCGGGATGTACGGTCTGCCTTCCTACGGCGAGTTTGACCCTACGCCTATCCTTGCCCCGTTCTTCCTGCTGTTCTTCTCTATGTGTATGGGAGACGCCGGCTACGGTATCATACTGATAATCGCGGGTCTGGTGCTCAAATACAAAATGGCTGACAGCAGCCTGGGCAAGATGCACCGCCTGGTGACTTTCCTCGGGATAGGAACCCTCATAGTGGGTCTGTTTATGGGTACATTCTTCGGCATCAACCTGCTCCAGGCTGAATGGACGCCTTC
>JBJEJT010000065.1:0-3146 GCA_051878255.1 Candidatus Cryptobacteroides sp.
GGTGGCTGTACGCCAGTCCGTCAGTTTCTGGCGTAATCCCTCATCCACCCGGCATCCGTCATCTTCGCCCGTCTTCGGGCATTGACGTGCCTCCACGGTCCTGCGCCGGCTCCCCTTCCTTTTCTTGGCTGAATCCATAAGCACTGCCTCGGCACAAATCCTTTGATAAGCCCGTATGTCAAATTCTTCCCCGATAATGGCATCGAAACTCCTGACCACAATCTCCACAGCAATCAGTGCCTCGTCCACAGCCTCCCGGAACGCCTTTTTGTTCTCCTTGTTGTCAATTTCCAGTCCGGCAATCCCCAGCAGATAAGCCTGAGCCGCCTTGAAATCGTTGATGAAATACTCCGCAGCCTTGAGCAATCTCTCTTTAAGATATTCCTCCCCGTCGTTCCGTTCCCTTATGTGATCCAATTGTCGGCAGAATGTTTCCCCTACAACCAGGTTCCTGTCCATAACCTGCTTTATGGCACGCAACTGACCGATGTGGTCGGGATAGATGTCCGCAAGTTTCCCACGCATCACTCCCAGCACCCAACCAACTGTCCTGCAGCACTCTGAAAAGGAAAACAGTTCCTTGAGCCTGTCGAAACGGTAGTCGTCCGTCTCTTTCCCGAGGGCATCCCGGACTGATTCCGGCTCCGGTATGGCAGCATTGAACATAGCCACGTGGGAATCGGAGTAGATAGTGTCTGCCCAGACAGGGGTCTCCAACGAAATGCCTTCGAGAGAACGGCAACGGGACAGTGCCACATAGACCTGACCGAAAGCGAATGCAGACCCGGCATTGATGATGACCTTGTCGAAAGTCAGTCCCTGGCTCTTGTGTATGGTAATGGCCCAGGCAATCCTGACAGGTAATTGCCGGAATGTGCCCGTGATGTTCTGTCTGATTTCTCCGCTTTCCTTGTCCAGCACATATTGGATGTTGTTCCATTCCACCGCCTCCACCTCGATGCTCTGTCCTCCGGAGTCGATGACGGTAACCGGACCGTCAGGAGACACGTCCGAGACTTTCGCTATTTTTCCATTGTAATACAAGCCGTCGGGGTCGTTCTTCACAAACATTACCTGTGCACCGGGTTTAAGTTGCAGGACATCTTCGGCAGGATACATATTGGGAGGGAAATCGCCCTGCACGTCAGCCTCGAAGACTGTGGACCGTCCGGGCAGTTGATCCAGCTTGCGTCTGTTTACGGCATCTGCCTGGGCGTTGTGGGTGGTAAGCATTATCACGTCTTCCCCGTCCCCGAAAGCACCCACGCGGGAATTGAGTCTGCGCAGGATGTCCCCGTCGGCACGGTTGTCGCGGACAGCATTGAGTATCTTGATAAATTCCTCATCTTTCTGCCGATAAACTTTTGTGAGTTCTATGGTTACATAGGGCAGTGCCTGCAAAGCCTTTGAATGGAAAAAATACGGAGAAGGATAGACCTGCGATATATATGGTTTTTCGTTGTCACGCACCACAGGGGAGAGTTGCTGGGCATCGCCTATCATCAGAAGCTGGACCCCGCCGAAAGGTTTGGAGTTGCGCCTTATGCGTCGCAGGACCATATCCACAGCATCCAGCAGGTCGGCTCTCACCATTGAAATCTCGTCGATGATGAGCAAGTCCAGGCTGCGGATGATTCTGAGCTTGTCCTTGCGATAGTTCCAACTCTGCCGAGGCATTTGATACTCCGTCACAAGTTCCTTGACATCAGGAAGATATGGGCACAGGGGCAATAGGAAGAAAGAGTGTATGGTGGTACCGCCGGCATTGATTGCAGCCACTCCGGTCGGGGCAAGCACCACAAAACGCTTGGCAGTGGTCCGGGTTATATGTTTCAGGAAAGTTGTCTTGCCGGTTCCAGCCTTGCCGGTCAGGAATATTGACCGTCCGGTTTCATTCACATACCTCTCTGCCGTTTCGAATATAATGTCTTTCTCTACCATTTTTCAACCGTTCTTCAATCCGGCGGGCAAGGTACGAATTATTTCATTACTTATCGGCTTTTCAACCACTAAGTAATCAAGCCAGAATGAACTTTTCCACCACGTGTGCCACACCGTCTTCCCCATTGGACCAGGTGATATAATCGGCTTCATCCTGCACTTCCCTGGAGGCGTTTGCCATAGCGACTCCCAGACCGGCGTAGCGTATCAGACCTATGTCGTTATACCCGTCCCCGACAGCTATCACTTCGCTGCGGTCTATGTCCAAGGAGGATATGAGCCTGTCGAGTGAATTGGATTTTTCTATGCCCGGAGGGACACATTCGAGGAAGAAACCGCAGGAACGGTAAACGCTCAACTTGTCGGGGTATTTCCCGGCAAGAGTTTTCTCCAGTTCGTGCAGGGGTCTTGGGTCACCTACTATCAGGCATTTGTTCACGGGATGCCGGACCTGGGCAGGGAAATTGTCATACTCGATGACAGGCATTTTGTTTATGAAAGCTTCGTGGAGAACGTATTTATTCCTGCTGGATGAGGCTGCGATGGCTTCGCCCTGGTATGTGAGGATTTCCATACCGGCTGCAGCTGATTCTTCGGAAAGGACAGGTATGAGGGAGGGGGCAAGTGTCTGATTGAACACGGTCTCGCCATTGCGGCAGGAGATGATTGAGCCGCCGTTATATGCGAGGATGTAACCGTCGTGACTTTGGAGTTGGAGTTGCCGTGCGAGGGGAACTATTCCATAGGTCGGACGCCCTGAAGCCAGGACGACTTTCACTCCCCTGTCCTGAGCCTGCATAAGTGCATCGAGTGTCCTCGGGGTGATTTCCTTGTCGTCATTGGTAAGGGTGCCGTCGAGGTCGAGCACAATCATACGGTATGTGATTCCTGAAGCCATAGTGAACAATGTTTGACACTGCAAAGATATTAAGTAATCCTCAAAAACAACCTGCATCATCTTTGAAAATCTGACCTCGGAAGTCTAATTCAAATCTGACGCAACCTATTATTTTCATATTATATACTAATCTCAAGAAATCCATCAGGAGGTTGTTTTGTCTGTTACAGGAGGGCAATTCGGGAATTATGTGGATTTAGACACCCGGTCAGGCCGGGTGTGACGGGGAGAAATCATATCGGACAGGGATGCCGGAGACGACGTCATTGCCGGCTCCGACCGGCAATCCTGGTGCTGTGAGACACCC
>JBJEJT010000065.1:3246-4924 GCA_051878255.1 Candidatus Cryptobacteroides sp.
GGGAGAAATCATATCGGACAGGGATGCCGGAGACGACGTCATTGCCGGCTCCGACTGGCAATCCTGATGCTGTGAGACACCCGGTCAAGCCGGGTGTGACGGGGAGGAATCACATTGGACAGGGATGGCGGAGACGACGTCATTGCCGGCTCCGACCGGCAATCCTGGTGCTGTGAGACACCCGGTCAAGCCGGGTGTGACGGGAAACCGACCGGAAATTTTTTTTGAAAATCGCAAGATTTTGTTGCGAATCGCAAGATTTCCTTGCTTGTGGCATCGAGATTCTCTCCGGAAATTTGTGGGTATAATTGTTTGATTCAAACCAACTGATTATGGAAAAAACAGATTTCAACTCACAAAAGTATGTCAATCTGCTATGGGATAGCGGGTTCAAGATCGTCTATGGCGACAGGGAGAACAAGGAACTCCTGATTGACCTCCTGAATGTCATTCTCCCAGAAGAAGCCCAGGTCGAGGACATCATCGAGTACCGTGACCGGGAATTGATGAAGGACACGGTATTCTCAAAAGGCACGAGACTCGACCTCCTGTGCCGGGGGAAAAACAAGACGGACTATATCGTTGAAGTCCAGAGGGAACGGCGTGACCCCTTCTTCAAGCGTGTGCTCTTCTACTCCTCCATCGTCTATCGAAACAATCTCCCGGAAGGGCAGAACTACCAGGAACTGACACCGGTCTACGTCGTAGGCATACTGGATTTCAACCTCGAGCACGAGAATGAGGACCTCTGGGATGCAGACCACATCATATCCCACTACGAAATGACGGAAAGGCGTTCCGGAGAACTTGCTCCTACCGTTTTTTCGTGTAACTTTGCGGAACTGAAGCGCTTCGACAAGTCCGCGGAGGACTGCCAGACCTACAGGGACCAGCTGTTTTTCTGGTTCCGGCATTCGGGACAACTGGACAGGATTCCGGAGTTCATCAACCCCAGCCCGAAGCTGGACAGGCTGGTGAGGGCTTGTGACAAGGCGGCTTTCACTCCTGAAAAGAAACTTGAATACGAAAGGATTATGCTCAACGAATTGGACCAGAAAAATTTGATCTATCAGGCTGAGGAGAGGGGCGAACTGAAAGGACGAGAAATCGGACGGGCTGAGGGCAAGGCTGAGGGAAGAACCGAAGAAAAGACGATGATTGCCCGGAATATGTTGCTGAAAGGCTACGGACTCAGCGTGGTTTCCGAATTGACAGGGTTGTCCGAGGATGAACTCAAAAACATCCAGCCGTAAGAGCGAGTACGCACCATAAATGCCCCGGAAGTGTGTAAATGCTTCCGGGGCATTATTGTGATAAAACCAGTATTTCCTGATATGCCTTGGATGTCCCGTCTGGGTCCGGGAAAGAAGGGACGAGGGATTGGCTGAGGGCAGCCGCAAGGTATAAAGAAATCAAACTCACAAAAAAAGAATACAACTAGCATCTCACTTTGTCAAGAAGATGCACTTCCTCGGATGCTTACCGCTTATTGTATAAAAGAGAAGGCCAGCAATATGCCAGCCTTCCCAGTGTTGTATCAGGATAGATTAATTACTTTGTGAAAGTAAGAGTCCATTCATCTTCATCACCATCATAATGGAGAGTTATATTTGAATATTTGGCTTCGTTCTTTATAAGAATATTACCATAAGTTTCGCCAATATTATTAGTATCTCCA
>JBJEJT010000066.1:0-4913 GCA_051878255.1 Candidatus Cryptobacteroides sp.
GCCACCGACAATGCCATTACCGAGGGGATGATGTACGACCTGTGCTACTGCAACTATGATTCCGAGGGATTCGACAAGGACAGGCACTTCGTTTTCCTGCGAGACGACCACGACGACACCTTTCTCGTGGCTGCCAATTTCGGTTCCACGGATGCAAAGATGCACATCCATATTCCGGAAAGGGCTTTTGAATGGCTGGAACTCGAACAGACCGGCCAGTGCAATGCGGAAGCTCCGATTGTAATGGACGTTCCGGCAGAGGACATCTGCGTAATCAGGCTTTCCTCAGCTTCAACACCACATCCGCAAGTGAAGAAGCATAGTTTTGCGAGAGGGGAATGACTGGGCAGGAATCCGAATCGAGAATGACATAGGCTCCACGACCGTCATTCTGCATCATACGGATCCGCCTGGCGTTCACGATATAGGATCTCTGGCACCTTACCAACGGGGTGCCGGAGATTTTTGTTTCAAGGGAGGAAATGGTCATACGCATCAGATGCGACGAGACTCCGTCCCCCTTTTCATAGAACAGGTTCACGTAGTTGCCCTCAGACTTGATATAGAGGATTGAATCCATATCCACCGAGAAACGGAGCACCCCGGAGTCGTCGGTAAAGTTCATCATACGCTGGGACATCCTGCTGATGTCGTCCCTGGTGGGTGTCCTGTCGTTTTCGGATTTCAGCAAATCCATTTCTTCCCTGACCTGCACATAGCTCGAGGTGATGTAAAGGAGGGTGTGGGGAATGACAAGGATGGAAACCACGCAGAATATGGTCTTCAGGATCATCGAACCTACGGATTCATAGGCTCCGAGCGAGAGAAGGAAAGTGAGGGCGATGTACTCGAGGGCAATGACGGTACATTCGCCGGCAATCCACAGCAGATATATCCAGTTCCGGGCACGATGCCTCCTGCAGAATTGGAGCCATATTGCCTTGCTTATGAACATAGTGATGAGTGCCAATGCGAAAAACAAAATTGTTTCCAAAGCGACGGAACTGTCGTAAAGGGAGAACCATACGGACGATGAGAACGGATTGTAGATGACGAGAAAAATCGCTGCAAAAAAGAGTGTGTACCAGACAGAAGTGTAAGGGAAGCGTCCCAAACGCAGGTTTCTCGGCACAGAACGGTTCATCGCATCACGAAATTTGCTCATAGTTGGCGAAATTTTTACTTTATCCACAATCTTTTTGCGTCACTTTGTCACAAGGAGCCGCGGCTTTGTCCCAAAGACCGTGCCCGCACGGGCATCAACCCGTTTTATGAGGTAAATTTGCAACGGAAATTTTAGAAATCAAAGAAAATGTCAGAAATCAAAAACAAAAATGTCCTGATCACGGGCGGTGCTTCCGGCATCGGAAAACTTATGTGCCGTATGTGTCTCGAACAGGGCGCTGCAAAAGTCATCATCTGGGACCTGAACCTGAAGGCGATGGAAGAAACCGCGGCAGAGTTTGCCTCCCTGGGCAAGGTGTATTACCATAAGGTGAACGTTTCGGATGCGAAAGAAATCGCCCTTGCCTACGAGAACACGAAACAAGAGGCTGGATATGTGGACATACTCATAAACAACGCCGGCATCGTGAAAGGCAACGAGACTTTCGACAAGCAGAAAGTATCTGACATACAACTGACTATGGATGTGAACGCCACTGCACCTATGCTCGTCGCCCTGGAGATCCTCCCGGATATGATGATGCGCAACAGCGGACATATCTGCAACATAGCGTCGGCGGCAGGAATGTTGGGCGTGCCGAAACTGTCGGTCTATTGTGCAAGCAAATGGGCAGTCGTGGGGTGGACTGAGTCTCTCAGGATTGAGCTCAAACAGGCTCACAGCAAGGTCAAAGCCACCTGCATCGCACCCTATTTCATCAATACCGGGATGTTCGACGGGGTGGATTCTAAAGTGTTCAGCATACTCGAACCGGAACCGACTGCAAAACGTATCCTCAAAGCCATCCGCAAGGACAAGGACTTCAAGGGACTGCCATTTCCTTTCCATTTCATAAGATTCTGGCAGGGAGTATTGCCTAATTTCCTTTTTGACTTTATCTTCGGAAAAATTTTCGGAGTGTATTCTGTGATGGACCACTTTACCGGAAGAAAAGTCAAGAACCAGGCAGCGGTCAAGGCTGCATAACCCAGACAAAGGTATGATCAACACCACGGCAGAAAAAATCGAAAGCATTGCTGCAGCGCAGGCGGAATGGTTCAGCAAAAGCGACAGGCACGACATCCGTTTCCGCAAGGAAAGTTTGAGAAAACTCAAATCGGCATTGCTCAAATGGCAGAAAACACTTGAGGATGCTCTCTGGAAAGACCTGCACAAGTCGGCTGAAGAGGCTCTGCTTACTGAAACCAGCATTGTGCTCGGAGAAATTGACAATCATCTCAGGCACATCGACGGCTGGGCATCGGACCGGCGCCGCAGGACCCCGCTCAAACTTTTCCCGTCCCGCAGCCGAGTGATGAGCGAGCCTCTTGGCAATGCCCTCATCATCTCTCCGTGGAATTATCCCGTCCAGTTGCTGCTGAATCCGCTTGTAGGGGCACTTTCGGCAGGCTGTACTGCCGTTCTCAAACCCTCTCCCTATGTTCCCACCGTGTCGGCTGTGATAGGGGAGATGATTTCCGAAACATTCCCTGAGGGGCAGGTGGCTGTCGTTCAGGGCAACAGGGAAGTGAACACTGCACTGCTGTCGCACAAATGGGACATCATATTCTTTACCGGAAGCCCTGCGCTCGGCAAGAAAGTTATGGAAGCCGCTTCCCGCAATCTCACTCCCGTGGTACTTGAACTTGGAGGAAAATCCCCCTGCATAGTGGACAGGGACGCCGACCTGGAAGTGGCGGCAAGGAGGATTGCCTGGGGAAAATCCCTGAATGCCGGGCAGACCTGCATAGCACCTGACTACCTGATGGTTCACAAAGACGTGAAAGATGATTTCCTGAAACTCTTGCAGGCGCAGTTCAGGACACTCCTGGGCGAAGATGCCAGCAAGACCCGTCATTTCGTCAGGATTGTGAATGACAGGGCATTTGAACGTCTCAAGTCCTATCTGGACTGCGGGGACATTGTATTCGGAGGTCATACCGATGCGGCTGGACGCTATTTCGAGCCTACGGTCCTGGACAATGTGAGCCCGGATTCCCCGGTGATGCAGGAAGAGATTTTCGGACCTGTATTTCCGGTCATAAGTTTCGGAGAACTCGATGAGGCTGTGTCGTTCATAAACTCGAGGCACAAACCCCTCGCACTGTATTATTTCGGTAAATGCGGGAAGAAAGTTCTGCGCCAGACATCTTCCGGAGGTGCCTGCATCAACGATACTATTATGCACATTGCCAATGAATACCTACCTTTCGGTGGTGTAGGCAACTCCGGTATGTCTGCGTATCACGGCAAGGAGAGCTTCGATGTGTTCTCACACAAGAGGGCAGTCGTGAAGACTTGCACAGGAATCGACCTGCCGTTCAGATATATGCCATACAAATTGTTCTCCCTCACCAAGAAACTGCTCTGAAAAAGGGCGTCAATGTATCTGCCTGCGCCTGAACTCGGCAACGGTGACAGCCGTCGCAACTGCCGCATTCAGGGATTCGCTGCCCCTTGAGTCTGACGGATAGGGCGGGATGAAGAGACGGCGGTTTATGTGGGCGGACAATCCGGCAGATATGCCTCTGGACTCGTTCCCGATTACGATTACGGACGGTGCGACCTCTCCGCAGTCAAGTTTCTGGGAATACATATTCTCCCCGTCGAGGAATGTGCCATAGATGTTTCCTCCGAGACTGAGGACACGGTCCGCAAGGAGGGGGAGGGAACAACGCACAACCTTCACCCTGAAAATAGCGCCCATAGTGGCTTGGACAACCTTGGGGTTGAAAGTCTCCACGGTATCATCGGAAACGAAAATGGCATCTATGCCGAACCAGTCTGCAATTCTGATTATAGTGCCCAGGTTACCAGGGTCCCTCAGCCCGTCGAGAGCAAGATACAAACCCTTGTCAATCAGTTGTTCATAACTACTTGCTTCAAGTTCCGGTTGAGAAACGACGGCAAGTACCGGGGAGGGGGAGTCAAGGGCTGAAATCCTGGACATCGCATCCGTCCCTATATCCTCGATACGGTAAATCTTCCTTATCCCGAATCCTGACGCAAGTGCCTCCGCCACCATCTTTTCCCCCTCCACGACAAAGCATCCGCTTTCCTCGCGCCCTTTCTTCTGGGCGAGGGAACGCACGAACCTGATTTCGTTGTTGGTTATTTTGGGAGCGTTTCCAGACATAACTTGCGTTTTGGGGTCATCATCTATGTATATCCGACATTCCGGGTTGCGAAGTTAGACTATTATGCGACATTTTGCAAGAGTGGGCAGCCGACAAATAGGAATTATTCCAGCATTTGATTAAATTTGCAGATTACAAACATTTTCAGAAGATATGCGCAAGTCCAGAATAAAATCCGTTCTGCCGCTGATTGCGGTCCTGCTTGCCGTGTCTTCGTGCAGCACCACGAGGGTTCTCCGGGACGGGGAGTTCAGCCTTGCCGGAGCCAAGGTTAGCGTGACAAATGACAAGAACTTCAAGGAATCCGAACTCACGCCATACATTCAACAGAAACCCAACAACAACTTCCTCTTCGGATGGAACCCATTCGTGAGCGTTTACAACTGGTCCAACGGAAAGGGAGGACCTTGGGACAGGTTCGTGCAGAAACTCGGAACGGCTCCCATCATATACGAACCCTCGCTCGTGGATGAATCCATCAGCAACATCAGCCGCCACCTCGAATATCTCGGATATTATGCGTCAGATGTGGACTCTGAAATCAAGGTGAAGAAAAAAAAGGTCTATGTCAATTACAATTCTTTTTCCGACAGTGGCAGGGTAAAGATGAA
>JBJEJT010000067.1:0-1417 GCA_051878255.1 Candidatus Cryptobacteroides sp.
TGTGAGCAAACAGGTGCTGAATGCTCTCGGCTCTGTCTGTACCAACAAATATGCGGAGGGTTATCCCCGTGCGAGATATTACGGCGGGTGCGAAGTAGTCGATAAGATCGAGCAGCTGGCGATTGACCGGCTCTGTCAGCTTTTCGAGGCTGAATATGCGAATGTACAGCCTCATTCCGGGGCTCAGGCGAATATGGCAGTGATGATGTCCTGCCTCAAACCGGGAGATACATTTATGGGGCTTGACCTGTCCCACGGGGGTCATCTCACCCACGGTTCTCCTGTGAATATGTCCGGCATACTCTACAATGCAGTTTCCTATGGTCTGAATCCCACTACGGGGATGATAGATTACGATGATATGGAGCGCAAGGCTCTTGAATACCGTCCGAAACTCATCATCGGAGGGGCATCGGCTTATTCCCGTGAATGGAATTATGTGCGTATGCGGGAGATTGCCGATAAGGTGGGTGCCATCTTCTGGGTGGATATGGCGCATACGGCAGGTCTGATTGCAGCCGGGCTTCTGAGCAATCCGGTAAAGTACGCCCACATTGTCACTTCCACCACCCACAAGACTTTGCGCGGACCTCGTGGCGGAGTGATTCTCATAGGTAAGGATTTCGACAATCCTTGCGGAATCACCACAGCCAAGGGCCAGATTAAGAAAATGTCCCAGATTATCAATTCCACTGTTTTTCCTGGGGTTCAGGGCGGTCCGCTCGAGCATTGCATCGCCGCAAAGGCGGTTGCGTTCTTCGAGGCTCAGCAGCCTGAGTTCGCGGAATATCAGAAGCAGGTGCTTGCCAATGCTGCCGCTTTCTGTGATGCCTTCTCCCGCAGGGGCTACAAAATAGTGTCCGGAGGAACGGATAACCACTTGCTGCTGATTGACTTGCGCACCAAGTTCCCGAATCTTACGGGCAAGGTGGCAGAGATTGAGTTGGGCAAGGCTGACATCACGGTAAACAAGAATATGGTGCCTTTCGATTCCCGCACTCCTTTCTCGACTTCGGGTCTCAGGATAGGAACCCCGGCGGTGACTTCAAGGGGTTTTGTGGCAAAGGATATGGAGTGGATGACCGAACTCATCGACACGGTGCTTACCAATGCCGACAAGCATCTTGACCTGATTTCAGGCAAAACCGAAGAGGGACGTGAAAATTACGAAGCCACTCTTGCCGCAGTCCGTGACAAAGTCCACAAGATGACGCTCGGAATGCCTCTCAACAAGTGGTGATGGACTCCAGGTCAAGCCGGGTGTGACACCTCTGCGGAAACTATCGTGATGCCCGGCTCCGACCGGGCATCTTTCTGTTTGGATGCTACCGTCATGCCCGGCTCCGACCGGGCATCTGAATCACCACCTGTCGTAATGGATATTCTCCGGTTTCCACTTGTCCTTGGGAGAAGTCTC
>JBJEJT010000067.1:1517-4836 GCA_051878255.1 Candidatus Cryptobacteroides sp.
ACCACCTGTCGTAATGGATATTCTCCGGTTTCCACTTGTCCTTGGGAGAAGTCTCCCCGTCAGGATAACCGACCGGAACGACACATAGAGGCCGGATATTATCCGGCAATCCAAGGGCTTCAGCAACGATTGGAGCCCTTTCTTCGTCAGAAGCCGCCGTCCATACGGCACCAAGTCCGAGAGCCTGCGCCGCGAGCAGCAGATTCTCGGTGGCAGCCGAGCAGTCGTGCTCCCAGAATTTGTTGTATCCGGACACATCTCCGCAGACGACTATTGCCACCGTGGCAGTCTCCAGCCTCGCATAAGGCATTTTCGGAGCCATTTCATCCAATATATCCTTGTCCCTGACCACCACGAAACGCCACGGCTGGACATTCTTGGCGGAAGGTGCAGCCATAGCCGCACGTAGCAGGGTCTCAATCTGTTTGTCCGAAACCGGTTCGGAAGTGAATTTTCTCACTGACCTGCGCTCGAATATGTTTTCGAGGACGGCGTCAGCCTTGTTGTTGCAGCAGGAAGTCATACTGATCGCGATTATGCCCGCAAGGGCGATGGTCTTTACTATGTTCATAATGTTTCAACAGTCTTTATGACTACTTCCGCAATTTTACCATTTTTTTTTTGAATTTCAAAACCCAAGTTTCGCAAGTCTTAATTATTTGATTGAAAGTTCATTGGAAAGGCGTGCGAAACTTAAATCACAAAACTGACAATTTGGCAGTTTCCGAATGCTGGCACTCCATTTGCCCATTTGTTCCCCGGCTCCAGGCGAGCCGAAACAACAATATTGAAACAAAACACTATATTATGATCAGACCATTGGCAGACAGAGTGGTAATCGAGCCCAAGGAGGCCGAGACCAAGACAGCAGCCGGACTTTATATTCCGGACACGGCAAAAGAAAAACCTCAGCAGGGAACGGTAGTGGCGGCAGGTCCTGGCAAAAAGGACGAAGAAATGGAGGTCAAGGTCGGAGATGTCGTACTCTATGGCAAATACTCCGGCACCGAGGTAACTGTGGAAGACAAGAAGTACCTCATTATGAAACAGTCAGACATTCTTGCAATCATCTAACATAAGGAGAGAACACTATGGCAAAGGATATAAAATTCAACATTGATGCACGTTCCAGAATGAAGGAAGGTGCAGATGCGCTTGCAGATGCAGTCAAGGTCACACTCGGACCCAAAGGTCGCAACGTGGTAATTGACAAGAAGTTCGGTGCCCCTCAGGTAACAAAGGACGGCGTGACTGTGGCTAAAGAGGTGGAACTCGAGGACAGGTTTGCCAATATGGGTGCGCAGATGGTCAAGGAAGTTGCTTCCAAGACCAATGAACAGGCAGGAGACGGCACTACCACCGCGACAGTCCTGGCTCAGGCAATCATCAACGTAGGTCTGAAGAATGTGACCGCAGGTGCAAACCCGATGGATTTGAAGAGAGGTATCGACAAGGCTGTCGCATCAGTTGTGGAATCCCTCAAGGCTCAGTCCCGCGAGGTGGGTGACGACTACTCTATGATTGAGCAGGTCGGAACCATTTCTGCCAATAACGACGGTTACATTGGAAAACTCATTGCCGATGCAATGGAGAAAGTGAAGAAAGACGGAGTCATCACGGTTGAAGAGGCAAAAGGTACTGACACTGAAGTCAAGGTTGTCGAAGGTATGCAGTTCGACCGCGGATTCATCTCTCCGTATTTTATGACCAACTCTGACAAGATGGAGGCAGTCCTGGATTCTCCGCTTATCCTCGTCACCGACAAGAAAATCAGCACGATGAAGGACCTTCTTCCGGTGCTCGAACCAATAGCAAGAGAAGGCAAGTCCCTGCTCATCATTGCAGAAGATGTTGATGGAGAGGCTCTTACCACTCTGGTAGTGAACAGGCTTCGCGGTACTTTGAAGATAGCTGCCGTCAAGGCTCCGGGCTTCGGCGACAGAAGGAAGGAGATGCTTCAGGACATCGCCACTCTCACGGGAGCAATCGTCGTGTCCGAGGAAAGAGGATTCACTCTTGAAAACTGCACTCCTGATATGCTTGGCCGTGCAGAGAAAGTTGTCATCACCAAGGAGAACACCACTATCGTAAACGGTCTCGGAGACAAGGCTGCCATTGCAGAAAGGGCAGACCTCATCCGCAAGCAGATCGAGACCACCACTTCCGATTATGACAGGGAGAAATTGCAGGAGCGTCTCGGAAAATTGGCAGGCGGCGTGGCAGTCCTCTACGTGGGTGCAACCACTGAGGTCGAGATGAAAGAAAAGAAAGACCGTGTGGAGGATGCTCTCAGCGCAACCCGTGCGGCAGTAGAGGAAGGAATCGTGCCTGGTGGCGGAGTGGCTTACATCCGTGCAGCCGAGGCTCTCAAGAACCTCAAGGGAGCGAATGAGGACGAGACTACAGGTATCCATATCGTGGCAGCTGCCATAGAGGAACCTCTGCGTCAGATTGCTGCAAATGCCGGTCTGGAAGGCAGTGTCATCGTGAACAAGATACGCGAGGGCAAGGGAGATTTCGGATTCAATGCCCGCACTGAAGAATATGTGAATATGTTCGAGGCAGGTGTCATCGACCCTACCAAAGTCGCACGTGTGGCTCTTGAGAATGCTGCATCCGTGGCTGGAATGTTCCTCACCACTGAGTGCGCAATCGCTGACATCCCTGAGAAAGAACCGGCTGTTCCGGCAGGAGCAGGTGCAGGAATGGGCGGAATGATGTAATCTGCCCGGCACATTGTAAATCATTTATGCCCGATTCAGATATCCAATCTGGTCGGGCATATTTTTTTGTTGAATCTGACACTTTCAATGGTGTCCAAATCAAAGCACCCGTTCAAACGGGTCGAGTGAGAATCCTGCCTCCAATGCTTTGCGGGCATCTGCCTGAGCCCCTTGGAGAGACAGGTCCCGCCAGTTCCCGCATTGCACTTCATTCGCCGCAGGTATTTCGTCAGCCTCAAGCACATCCTTGAGAGCATCAACCAGTGCGTCCCGCATAATCCTGACCTCGACATCTCCCCAGACCGTGACATAGAACCCTGTGCGGCATCCCATCGGGCTTAAATCTATGACCCCATCCAAATGTTTGCGCAAGTCTCCCGCCAGCAGATGCTCCAGCCCGTGCATAGCCGCCGTCTCAAAAAATTCCCGATTGGGCTGTTTGAATCTCAAGTCGAACTTGCTGACCTTATCCCCTTTTGGACCCTCCGTAACACAGCATTTTCTTATGTATGGTGCTTTCACTTTCCTGTGGTCAAAAGTGAAACTCTCAACTTTTGCTTCTTTCGTCTCCATAATATATATGTATCATCCTTTGC
>JBJEJT010000068.1:0-4823 GCA_051878255.1 Candidatus Cryptobacteroides sp.
GCCGAAGAACTTCCCGACAGTTTCTTCCGCATCTCCAGAGGCTGCATAATATCCATCAAGGCAATCCAGAGCATAGTCAAGCAAGCCAACGGGCGTATGCTCGTCCTTGCCGACCCCACTGCCGGTTTCGAAATGACGGTTTCACGCGCCCGTGCCGATGACTTTATGGCGTGGATTTCCCGATAGTCAGAACCCGCCCATCGAGACGAGTATGAGACTGTCGAGGTCGAGATATTGCTGAAAAGCGGTCCTGAGGTCCTCCGGAGTGATGCTTCGGAGGACTTTTTCATAGTTGTCGAAATCCTCGAAACCCTCGGCGTTCATTACCATATAGACTATCTGCCCTTTCCAGTTGGCTGTGGCGCTTTCTTCAAGGTGCTTCCGCTTATTGACTATGAAAATGTTCTGCAGGGTGTGCAGTTCCTTCTTTGAGATTTTGTTTTTCTGAAGGTCACGGATGATGTCGGTTATCACTCCGAACGCTCTGCCTGTGTTTTTCCGGTCCACAGAGGCATTGATGTCATAATACCATATCTTGTCCGGCACTGCCGTGTAGAACAGGGATATGAACGGAGAATAGACCAGGGACTCTTCCTGCCTGAGCACGGAAATCAGGCGGTTGCGTATGACATCACGCATCAGCTTGAGTATCAGACCAGTCCTGAGATCCGGTTCATAATATCCGCAGAGCAGGCAGTCGAAAACGGTCTGGGTCGGATTGGGATTCGGGAAAACATACAGTCCACCTTCCTGCGGCAGTTCAAAAAGGGACGGACCATACCGGTTCGGGGCATCGTGTCTTTCGAGCGAGGCGAAAACAGGCACAGCCTCCCTGAGGAAAGACTCTGTCTCGAAATCCCCGCAGACCACACAGCTCATCCCGTCCGGATTGGTGTAGAGGCTGAGGTAATACCGTGCTATATCATCGAGACTGAGTGCTGCCACCTCTTCCTTGGACGGGGTCATACGTCTGCCGCACAGCACATTGCCCATCAGGCTGTCTATTTTGGCTGCCACCTGTCTTGCCGGGTCAGCATCCATCACGGTGGCAAGATAGGACGATTCCCCGTAATGTTCCAAAGTCTCCGCGCGGAGTTCCTCAAAGTCCTCGAAATTCAGTCGGGGTGCTGTCATTTTCCGGTAGATGAGATTGAGAAGCAGACGCAGTTCAGACGAAGGAGCCGAGGCAATCACATCGTGCCAGTACCATTGGCTGGCTGCCAGGACAGCTATGCCCTTGTTGCCCAAGAGCGAGGAATAATCATCATCCGACATCCCCTCGATGCCGCCCAGGTCCATATACCCGTTCATACCCTCCAACAGGGGAAACTTTTCCAAAGGTATGGCAGACAGACCCCCGGGGGCGAGAATATGAATCTGGATTTTCTTTTCCTCGTCACTGGTCGGGCGCAGCAGGAAACGGAAGCCGTTGCGTAGCACGACCTCTTCCATACCCATATTGGGATAAGTCCTACGGCTCACTATTGCCGATTTGTCGTACTCCCTGTCCTGAAGCAGAAATTCCGGGACGGTCACTTCCACAGGTTCTTCCCTCCGGGATGGTTCATAGACATATTCTGATGGCTCTGCCACGAGAGCTGACTCCCACAATCGTGCGATTTCATCAGCAGAGAAACCTCGAGGATGCAAGGCGTTGGTCCGGCAAGCTGCCAGGAGGCTTTCCCGGGCATCTGCCAATATGGATCCGAGTATGCCCTGGAGGTCGTCGGAAGTGGTTTCGGCTATCATTTGAAGAATAAAGCCGAATTGTTCCGGATCAGTGACCGTCCATTCATCAAAAAGAACTGCATCTTCAATTTCCTCACAGATTGCCTCGGAACTGACAGTCCAGTTGGGAAGGGATAATGAAGAGACGAAGTCCGACTTCACCTCTGCCAATTCGTTTTCATAGAAGCCGTCAGACGCCACTCGGGAGAGTTCCGTGATGGTCCGGGAAATTTTTCCAGCCAGGGACTCCCTGTCCTGGGCAGTCGCACTTATGCAAAAATGGTCCTTGTCAGCAAGATACCAGTTGTTGGAAACATCTGCCATATCCCCCATCTTGCCCAGGCGGCGGTTCAGTGCCCTTACCAGCAACTTTATCCTGCTGGACTTGAGACAATCCCCCAGCTTGCTGTCGAGTATGCTCTTGTGCGGGATCATCAGGTCCAGGCTGAGGTTCCTCCCCAGGCTGTCACAGACCTCGGCATAGCTTACACCCTTTGCATAAAGGTTGGGGTATTCCTGATAATCATCAGAGGCAGACGTCTTCAGATGACCGAACCTGCGGCGGATGAGTTTTTCCGTCTCAGAGGTATCTATGTCCCCGACCAGAACAATCGTTGCCTGGGAGAGGGTGTACCATCTGTCGTGAAAGTCTTTCAGTGTCCCGGAAGTGATTTTCCTGATATCTTCTTCGGTACCGAGCGGAATGCCCCGGCTGTAACGCCCGATACCGATTTTCAAATCATAGAACGGGTCCCCCGTATCGTAGCCCCGGAGTTCCTCGATGATGATGCCTTTCTCGGCGTCCACCTTGTCCTCGGACAGTTCCATATCCGTCAGCCAGTCCTTCATTATCAGGAGTGCGTCATCCATATAGGACTGTTTCTCGGATGGGATGGTGAACATATAGATGGTCCTGTCATAGCCGGTGTAGGCGTTGATGCCTATGCCGTACTGGGCCCCCATAGATTCAAGACAGTCCACGAGTCTGTGTCCGGGAAAATGACGGGTCCCTCCGAAAGCCATATGCTCCAGGAAATGTGCAGCACCCCTGTTCGTGGAATCCTCCAGGACGGATCCCGCCCGGAATATCAGACGACATTCCACCATATCGGTCGGGGATTCGTTATGCAACAGGACATAGCTCAGTCCATTGTCCAGCCGCCCGCTTACCATCCCGGCAGGGGGCAGGATCCTGTCCTCCAAAGAGGGCTGCGCCATCACCCGTATGGAGAGCAGCAGGGCTGCAAGTATTGTTGTCAGGCTTTCGGAGAGTTTCATTATCAATGTTTTAGTTTATAGGGGAATAAGTTACAGTTACGCGATTAAAATCAGAATCAATGTAATTGCTGTAACAGAATGTGAATTCCAGTTTTTCATTGCTGATCACAGCTTTCGACTCAACCCACAGATCTGATTCAAACTCATCGTTTGTAGTTATATCGTAGCAGTTCAGCCAATAAACCGGATTAACCGTTGCATCGTAGTCTTCCTCTTTGTCAAAAGTCTCATTCTCAATAGCAGCAAGTTCTTTTGCGTAAGGAGCAAAGTCATAAGCAAACGGAACAATAGTTATCTCTTCTTCAAACTGATCGAGACCACTACCGGTGAACTGTATTTCTTTATCGCTATTCAAGCGGATATTGTCAAGCGAAACTGTAAATGATACATCAACATCGGCATTCCACCCTGTCAATTCCATTAATTCAATGTGTTTTGGATAATACTCTTCATCTGTCCAAAACTCGCTGGCAACAGTAGATGCCCGAAGTGCTTTATACAATATATCTTGAATTCCCATAGCATTTGATGTCATTTTAAGCACTGGACACTCGACGCTTGACTCCTCGCTGAGTATGATGTTTGTCGAGCCTTCTATCACGTTGTCAATAGGTTCCTCCGTCTCTTCGTCATACGAGGAGATCTTGACTGAAACAGAAACAAGACCAAGATACTGGGACAAATCTATGCCGGTTGCTGTTTTGTAAGCCTCCACTACAGCCTCCTGCTCTTCTTTCGTGAGCGTACTTGCCTCTTCGATTGAAACAGTAACAGAAACAGTATTTTTTAAAGACAGCTTTTCAGGAAGCACACAATCTGGTGCAAGATTAACCTTGAAATTTTCCGCTTCTTTCAGAATCCCTGCCTGTTTGGAAACAATGGAAAATTGACCAGTTTTTTCGCCTGCCTTTATCGTAAGCGGTGTCCCGACCAGTTCAAGAACTCCCTCTTTTCCTTCTATCTCAAAATCCAATATGAGATCAGACTTCAATGTAGTCGTTAATGTAACATCGACAACTATAGGAGTCAATTGCCCTTCTGACATAGATTGAGCTTTGGAACTGAGGTAAATGTAGTTGGTACCCTCGTAAGCGGGGTCCTGAGTCTTGTTGCAGGCCACTGCAACAACCATCGCCGCAAGGGCGCAGATGATAGATTTTGTTTTCATAATCATAAATATGCTAAATTTGATGTTTGTCAATCCACCGCCACCACCGGCCAGTCGGGATTCTGATGTACGGACTCGTTGTAGCGGTATTCCGATCTCGGGATTGGGAAAAGCCACCGGTAGTCACCCGCCTTGACGGTGGCTGAAACGCCCTGCCCGTAAAGTTTAAACCTCTGGACATCCAGCGAACGGCGTTTGAGGTCCCATAGCCGGGTACCCTCCCCTGCAAATTCCCTCTGCTTTTCCGATAGCACCGCCTCCAGAAGTTCCCCCTCATCGAGGCTTCCGGCAACCGGGTCCAGCCCCCTCGCTTCAAGGAAACCGTCGAGCAGTTCCCGCGCCCGGACAGTCTGTCCGTCGAGCACCAGAGCCTCGCAGGCAGTAAAAAGAACTCCACTCCAACGCAGGGTATTGATATACCTGACATCCTGTTTGTCATAATACATCTTGTTGTACTTGCCCATCTGGCGCACCGTGCGTCCGTTCATCTCCATTATCCTCTGCGCCCAATCCGAGCGCAGGTCCTCTTGGGCGAAATCCACATTGCCACTGAGCACATAATAGTCCCCACTGTTCCAATCGTAGCAGAGGTCCGTGTAGAAAGTATTGAAAATATATGGGGAAAACAGCCTTTCGGCACTGTCATTCT
>JBJEJT010000069.1:0-4808 GCA_051878255.1 Candidatus Cryptobacteroides sp.
TTTGCCGCACTTATGAAGCAGACAGGGGAGTTGTCGCTGACCTCGAATGAGAAGCGCTTGACATAGAATGACTTGGCAGCCTTGTCATAATAGAGGGCAGTGTAGGTCTTGCCGCTGTCGAACTTCTCTATCCTGAGCAGTTCCCCCTGATAGCGGCTGCTCAGGTCAAAGCTGGTCGTGTAATATGTGCCGTCAGTGAAAATGGCGAGGATGTGGTCCCCGTTGTTGAACTGTCCCAGGTAGAGTCCCCTTTCCTCGTCGTTGAGTTTCTGGATGTCAGCATCGAACCAGATGTCCTTGCCGCCTATGGTGGACTGCCCCTTTGACTTCAGGGCTATCCTCTGCACCGCATTCTTGCGTGCCACCACGTTTCCGCGGGAAGCCCTGCCCTTGATGTCCAATTGGGAGAAATCGTATTCGTCAATCAGTTTCTTGAGTTTCAGTTTCGCTTTCAGGAACACCTTAACCGTCTCTGCCTCTCCGTTGGCATTTACCGTCAGCCATTGTATGACAGAGCCTGGAGTGCCCTGAGTGATGTCGTATTCCTTGTCGCGGGTAATGGAAGTCAGCGCAAAACGCTTGGCGTAACTTACGGGACCCTTGCCGTCGCGGTAGATGACATTGTAGATTGTCCGGCTGTCCCCACGGGTGAACAGACCCACATATTCGATGTTGCTGCCCACATAGACCTTCTCGCCCACCTTTCGCACCATATATTTCCCGTCCTTGAGTATGGTTACGAATTCGGACATATCGGAGCAGTCGCAGATGTATTCCGTATTCTCATCTTTCTTCAGGGCTGTGCCCACGAATCCCTCGACCTTGTTCACATACAGCTTCAGGTTGTTGTTCACCACCTTGTTCGCCGCTATGTTCTCGAAACCTGTAATCTCGGTAAGCCTCTGCCACTGTTTGCCATATTTCTTCTTGAGGGATGAGAACCAACTGATTGTGTAGGCGGTCAGATGTGCAAGGTTGTCATTCACCTTTGCCATCTCGTCTTCTATGGAGAGAATCTTCTCGTCGATGACCTTGGTGTCGAACTTGGAAATCTTGCGCACCGGCTTCTCTATGAGTTTGAGTATGTCCTCCATAAGGATTTCCCTCTTCAGCAGGTGCTGGAATTCCTTCATCCTTGCGAAAATCCCGTCCAACTGTGCTTCCCAGTTTGCCGAGTCCGTTTCCAACAGTTTGTACACTTTTTCCTCGAAGAAAATCTTCTCCAGCGAGAAATAGTGCCAGTCGCTTTCCAATTCCCCGAGCCTGATTTCAAGTTCCTGGCGCAGGAGGTCTCTGGTGTGCAGGGTGTCATAGCGCAGCACTTCGTCCACCCCGAGGAACTGAGGTTTCTTGTCCACAATCACGCAGGTGTTCGGGGAAATGGACACCTCGCAGTCCGTGAAAGCATAGAGGGCATCGATGGTCTTGTCCGGGGACACGTCGTTGGGCAGGTGGATGATGATTTCCGCCTTTTCCGTCGTCAGGTCCTCGATTTTCTTGATTTTGATCTTTCCCTTGTCCTTTGCCTTCATTATGGACTCCATCAGCAGCTGGGTGGTCTTTCCGTAAGGAACCTCCGTGATGGCAATGGTGTTCTTGTCTATCTTCTCGAGTTTCGCACGCACTTTCACCACTCCGCCCCTGCGCCCGTTGTTGTAGCGGGAACAGTCCGCATATCCCCCTGTAGGGAAGTCCGGAAGCAGTTCGAAGGGTTTGTCCTGGAGTATGGCTATGGATGCGTCAAGCAGTTCGTTGAAATTGTGTGGGAGGATTTTGGAAGCAAGTCCGGCAGCAATTCCCTCGGTGCCCTGTGCAAGCAGGAGGGGGAATTTTACCGGCAGTTCCACCGGTTCCTGGTTGCGTCCGTCATAGGAAGTCATCCAGGGGGTGGTCTTCGGATTGAACACCACTTCCTTGGCGAATTTGCTCAGCCGTGCCTCGATGTAACGGGGTGCCGCATTGGAGTCCCCGGTGATGATGTTGCCCCAGTTTCCCTGACAGTCGATGAGCAGACCTTTCTGACCCAGCTGCACCAATGCCCCGCCTATGGATGAATCCCCGTGCGGATGGTACTGCATAGCCTGACCTATGATGTTCGCCACTTTGGTGTATGCCCCGTCGTCAATCTTGTACATTGCGTGGAGCACCCTGCGCTGCACCGGTTTGAGTCCGTCCACGATATGAGGCACAGCGCGGTAGAGAATGGTGTAGGAAGCATAGTCCAGATACCATTCCTTGAACATTCCGGAGAGTTTGAAGCGGCGGCTGTCGTCGCCCAGCAGTTTCCCGAAGCGACCTGTCCCGGCAACCTCCCCGTCGGGAAGTTCCTGTTCCTGCACTTCTTCCGTGCCGTTTTCCTCAATTTCCTCGAATCCGTCTTCTGTCACAAAATCGTCTTTGCTCATCGTATTGGTTTCAGTTTAGTTCGTCCGGCTGCACGCTACCATTCATAGCCGAACCTTTTCAATTCCCTTTTGTTCTGTCTCCACCCGTCGTCGGTCTTGACAAACAGGTTCAGGTATATCTTTTTCTGGAAGAAATCCTCCATATCTATGCGTGCCTGGGTGCCGACTTTCTTCAGGGCTGCGCCTCCCTTTCCGATTATGATGCCTTTCTGCGACTCCCTCTCGACATAGATGACGGCGCTGATTTCATACCTTTGTTCTCCCTCCTTGAACTGCTCAATCACCACTTCGCAACTGTACGGCACTTCCTGCGCATAGTTCAGGAAAATTTTCTCGCGAATGATTTCCGAAGCGAAAAACCTCAGGCTCTTGTCCGTGAACACGTCCTTGTCGTACCAGGGCGGCGCTACGGGCAGACTTGCCACGATGGCGTCGAAAATGCTGTCAAGGTTGAACTTCTCCTGTGCCGATGCCGGGAAAATCTGAGCCTTGGGCAGTTTCTCCTGCCACCATCGCATCAGTTCCATCACCTTTTCCTGGGTGCTGATGTCTATCTTGTTTATGACGAGCAGGATGGGACATTCAAGCCTCTGGAGTTTCTCCACCCATTCGGCGTTCTTGTCGGGCTGCTCCACGGTGTCGGTCACGTAAAGTATGGTGTCCGCATCGCCTATTGCCGTCTCGACAAAATTCATCATACTCTCCTGCAGTCTGTAACTCGGCTTGAGTATGCCGGGAGTGTCGGAATAGACTATCTGGTAGTCCTCTCCGTTCACTATTCCCATTATCCTGTGCCTGGTGGTCTGAGCCTTGGCTGTCACGATGGACAGTTTCTCGCCCACGAGTGCGTTCATAAGAGTGGATTTGCCAACATTCGGGTTGCCGATGATATTGACAAATCCGGCTCTGTGTCTTTCGTTTCCAGCCATCAGATGTACGCTCCCATTTTGAGGATGTTCACTTCTCCCTCAGTGAGGTATCTCCACTCGCCCCTCTTGAGCCCTTTCTTCGTGAGACCTGCGAAATAAACCCTGTCCAGAGCTTTCACATCGTAGCCGAGGGATTCGAAAATCCTGCGGACGATGCGGTTCTTGCCGGAATGGATTTCAATTCCAATCTTGCGCTTGTCGCTGTCTTCGATATAGGCGAGAGCGTCAGCTGCAACTTCTCCGTCGGAAAGTTCCACGCCTGACACTATCTTGTCATAGTCCTCCTGGCTGAGGTCCCTGTCCAGGGACACCTGGTAGATTTTCTTCTTGTCGTAGGATGGGTGTGTGAGGCGTTCCGCAATCTCCCCGTCGTTGGTGAACATAAGCACTCCGGTGGTGTTCTTGTCCAGACGTCCCACAGGGAACACCCTTGAAGGGCATTTCTTGAGGAGTTCCATAACGGTTTTCTCCGCGTGCGGGTCGGAGGTCGTGGTTACGAATCCCTTGGGTTTGTTCATCACGATATAGACCTTGGTCTCGCCGTGGAGTCTCTCCCCGTTGAAGCGCACGTCGTCGTTGTAGATGTTCACTTTGCTTCCGAGCTCGGTGATGACGGCACCGTTTACGGTAACACAGCCGGCGAGGATGAAATTGTCAGCCTCCCTTCTGGAGCAGATGCCGGAATTGGCTATGTATTTGTTCAGGCGGACCTCCTCCTTTACAGGGAAAGTCACCTGGTCGTTGTCTGAAAGCCTCTCGTTCTCCACAGCCTTTCTCCTGTCGATCATCTGGCTGATTCCGCTTTCGTCCTCATTGCGGAACATAGGCTTGGTGAAGCGGCGCTGCTGTCCGCGTCCCTTGCCCTGCTGTGCGAATTTGCCAGGCTTCTTCTTGAAGCCCGGTTTGGCTGGACGACCCTCTGTGCCGTGGAACTCTCCGCGTCCCTCACCGCGACGGCTGAATGAGCCCTCGCTACTGCCTGAGAAGTTCGCCGAACTGTTGCGGCGCGGTCTCAGTCCTCCGGTCCTGCGTGGTTTCTGCTCGCCGTAGGACGTCCGTTCTCCATAGGATGTTCTCTCGTTGTAGGAAGGTCTTTCTCCGTAGGAGTTCCTCTCTCCATAAGAGGACCTGTCGGTAGAAAAAACAGGTCTGTCATTGGAATAAGACTGCCTTTCGCCGTAATTGCGGCGGGGTCTTCTCTCTCCGTAAGGAGACCTGTTGTCATTGTTTCTGCTGTACTGGCGTCTTTCGCCATTGTTTGACCTGTAAGGTCTTGAATCACTGCTGCCGTACTCCCTACGGCTTTCGTGGTTGCTGCCACTTCTTTTGTTGTAGTCCATTTCTTTTGCCTCCCGGCTTTTTTCTTCAGCCCCTTCCGGGGTCTATTTTAATTTGAATATATAAGTAATTGTTCCTGTTTGCTGTACCTTGTCAGGGTCCGTCGTCGGGGTGAACTTGGTTTCCATCGCTGCCT
>JBJEJT010000070.1:0-4800 GCA_051878255.1 Candidatus Cryptobacteroides sp.
ACAGCAGAGAACACGAACCGGTACATATTCACGTAGAAGGGAAGGAAGGCTACGCAATATACGATCTGGATGGGGATTCATTTGTATTGAGGGAACAACAAGGGTTAAAAAACAATGACAGGAAAAAAATAGAAAGCGCAATTGCAGAGAAAAAGGAAATAATAATCAAAAGGTGGAAGGAGCACTTCGATAAACAATGAAACAGTTGCAAAATGTCACTTTCGACAAAAAATTCATCTATGCAGAGGATGAAAAAGGTAACAGGCTCAAACAATCCATTCTGTGGTATCCGGCATTGATGAACGCATCGGATGAGCAACGAAAAGCCTACACCACAGGATTGACCGGTTTCCATTGGAGGAATCTGGATGAAGACGTTTCCTTTGAAAGCTTTGAATATGACGATGCCATTCCTTCCAAACTGCAGGAATTCTTCCTGACACATAAGGAAATCAACATAGCAGAATTTGCAAAAAAGACCGGCATCAATGCCACCCTTCTGAGAAATTACATAAACGGCTTCAAAAAGCCGTCCCCGGCAAGAGAGAGGGAAATCTTTGCCGCAGTATACAAGCTCGGACTCGAATATTGCTCTATTGCAACAGTGGACGGTTATGACCTGCCGAAATCATCAGGCACAAAATACCTGTCAGACCCGGAAATGCCTTTCAGCCGGGAATGACAGGCTGGCTTACCGCCGTTATTTCAGTTGCTGCCATTTCTTTGACTTGCAGGGGCCGGCAAGACACTATGTTTCACACTCGAACTCAAGCCTTTCCCCCGTTGCGGGATGGTTGAAGCCCAGGCTTCGGGCGTGGAGGCATAGCCGTTCCGTTCCCGGCAGGCTGCCGCCGTAGAGCAGGTCCCCGACTATGGGGCGTCCCAGTCCCAGAGGATGGGCAGAATGGACCCTCAACTGGTGGGTTCGTCCTGTCAAGGGATGGAAGAGTATGTCTGAGGTACCGTCAGGACGGGTGCGCAAAAGGCGGTATCCGGTTACGGCTTCCTTGCCGGAAATCCTGTCCACTTTCTGTCTCGGGCGTTCATCGTAGTCGGGACCCAGGGGCAGGGAAATGCTTCCGCAACTGCACTCGGGGACCGATTCGGCAGGACAAAGGCGGGCTATGTAGGTCTTTGAGACCGTCCTGGCTTCAAATTGCCGTTGCAACTGAGCCTGAGCCTCCGGAGTCCTTGCATAGACCATAAGCCCGGAAGTGTCCATATCCAGACGGTGAACCGGGAAGACCTTTCCTCCGAATATGGCTTCCAGATGTTCCAGCACCGACTTTTTCCCGTCCGTACCCGGGACGGACGGCAGACCCGACGGTTTCGACACCACGATTATGTGACTGTCCGAATGGAGCACCTTGACTTCGGCAGGCACTGCCGGGGCGGGTTCGATGAGGTCGAGACCCTTGAGCATAAATCCCAGCAAAGGTCCGCATTTGGAAGTGCAGGACGGATAGAAATGCCCCTGCACGCGCACTGCCGTCCCGGAGGGCTTTCCATACCAGAACTCGCCCATAGACAGGGGTTCGAGACCGTTTCTGTAGGCATATTCAAGCAACTTCGGGGCAGCACACTCGCCCGTCCCTCCCGGAGGCGTCAGGGACTGTCCGGCAAAAATCTGCCATACGGTGGAAACATCCCCGAGGGCGTTGTGGACGGTATAATTTTCAAAAATCCATTTCTGCAGTTCATCGGACATCCGGCGATGCTGCCTTTTCAATGAAGCCATCTCTGAGGCATACTGCCCCAACCGGGATTCAAGGCTGGCGGTTTCATCCTCGAAGCGTTGCCTTGTCCTACGGTATTCCGCCTTTTCGAACTGGCTTTGCCTTGCCATTTCGGACAATCTGGAATCACTTGCACCGGCAGACCTTTCCTCTGCCCTCCCGAAGCGGGAGGCTGCCATCTGTCCACGCATAGCCTCAAGGGTGGCGGACATCCGTGCGCGGACAGTCCCCAGGTCTTCTTTCAATTTCAGGAAATCGGCTGAGGTTTCCATTGCCCTCAACTGCTGCACTATGGCGGATATTTCCTGTTCCTTGCCGCGATAATGCCCGTCCGGGTCCGTCAGGTCGAAGATTGGGGGCACGAAGCCCTCTATCCGGCTTTTCCCGTCCACCAGGCCTGAGAAAGCGGACAGATAGCCTGTGTTGCCGGAGGTGTCCCTTACCACCAGCACACCCAGCATCTTGCCCGGTGACAGGGCATCGGACAGTTCCGGAGACAGTTTTATCTTTTGCATCAGCCTGCGGGCGGCTTCCCTCACCGCAGGGGTTGGGGCATAGCGGAAAGGATTCGGGAAGCCGGACCGGGAGAGCGCGTATTCTTCGGGAAGGGGTTCCATCTGGATTGGGAGTTTGGAGTTCATACCCTGCTCCTTCCGGGCATCCCGTCCTTGATTGCATACATCACATTGGCAGGAGACCGGCGTGAGAGCAGTTCCCTCTTCATAAAATCCATAGCCGGAGCCGCGTGCTCGAAGAAACGGTAGTAGCCCTCGCAAAGCCAGTTCAGCCCCGGCTCGCCGTCAGCACTGACAAGGAAGCGGTTCCTCGGGCACTCCCCGTTGCAGGCAAACAGATACTTGCACCTGCGGCACTGCCCGGGCAGCGAGGTATATTTGCCATTCCCGAACTCCTGCTCCTTTTCGCTGTACATCATCTCAACGAGGGTATTCTCCCGGATGTTCCCGAGCCTGTATTCAGGAAACACGAAATGGTCGCAAGTATAGACATCCCCGTTGTATTCCATCACTCCGGCGTGTCCGCAGGTACGTGCAAGGGTGCACACTCCCGGCTGCTCCCCCACCCAGTTGGCAAGGGTGGAATCGAAAAGCTGGATGAAATACTTCCCCACGTCGTTGCACACCCACTCGTCGAAAAGCGCACACAGGAAATCTCCCCACTGCCCCGGTTTCACGCTGAAAGGAGCCAGGGGCAGGTCTGCCCTGTCGGCAGGACAGGCGAGGTGGCGTCCGTCCGAATGAGGCATCAGTCTCTCGACCACGGGCGTGAACTGGATGAAACGGCACTGTATGTCCTTGAAGAAATGGTAGAACTCCAGCGGATGGTCCCCGTTGAAATCATTGACCACAGCGAGGGCGTTCCATTCCACACCGTAGCGGTTGAGCAGTTCGATGCCTTTCATCACTTTTGCAAAGGATGGCTTGCCTGCGAAATTCCTACGGTAGCGGTCGTGGAACCTTTCCGGACCGTCGATGGACACTCCCACCAGCCACCTGTTGTCCCGGAAAAAACGGCACCATTCCTCTGTCAGGAGGGTACCGTTGGTCTGGATGCTGTTGTCCACCTGTCTTCCCCGGGCATATTTCTTCTGCAGCATCACGATTTTACGGTAGAAAGACAGAGGTCTCAGCAGTGCCTCTCCCCCGTGCCAGGTAAAGAGTACCCCGGGCGTGGTCTGGGATTCAAGATATTGGCGGATGTACTCTTCCAGCAGTTCGTCGCTCATCTCGAACCTGCCGGAGTTCTGGGGCGTCCTGTAGAGGTTGCGTTTTTCGAGATAGTAGCAGTATTCGCAGGCGAGGTTGCAGGCAGGTCCCGCTGGTTTCGCCATCACATAGAGGGGTTTGGAAAATGGGTAAATCGTGTCCATTCTGCAAATATCGCCAATCCCCTCCTAATCTGCAAACGCCTCAACGGCTGATTTCATCCAGGAGCACGAGCTTGTGGGCAAGGGCGTAGATCACGAATCCGGCGGAAGTGTGGATGTCAAGCTTGGAGGAAATGTTCCTCCTGTGGGTGGAAACCGTGTTCACGGAAACATAGAGCTGCTCCGCTATCTCCTTGTTGCTCATACCTTTGGCGACACATATCAGGATGTCCTTCTCCCTGTCGCTCAGCAGTGGCAGGGAACTGTTGTCCTCGATGGACTCCTTGTAGTTCACGTCTGAAGTGCATTTCAGACGGGACTCAGCCTCCTTCACTGCCGGGATGAAGAGTTCGTCCTCTATGCGGCAGTGCAGGTTCAGGTCTTCCTCGGTGTTGATTATTTCGAGCAGCACATTGCTCAGCAGCCAGGTGTTGTTCTGAGGGCTGTAACGGATGATTATGTCCTTGAGTTCCTTGACCTTGGCACTGATGGACGGGTGTTTCCCGCTGAAGTCGTCTATGCTGAATGTACGGCAGAGAACCCCGTGCAGAAGACTGTCCACATAGGCGAACAGCACCGAATTTTCAGTTTCCATATGGTCCTGCACCTGAGCCACATACTCATCGTAGAATTTGAAGATAAGCATAGCAATCTCGTCATCCCCGTTGCAGTTGATGGACTCGATGAGTTTGCGTCTGATGCCCGGAAGTATGAAATTGAGATAGTATTCGTGCGAGCGCTTGAGGTAGTTGGAAAGTGAGTGCAGGGATATTTCCGACGACGAGAAAGGATAGCCCGAACAGAAGTTCGCCACCGTCAGGAATGTGGACTCGTCCACCCCGTTTTTCATACACACGTCCCTCACGCTCCTGTCCCCGAACCCCAGGGGGATGCCGAAACGGCTCATTACCATAATCAGAGAATGATTGTCCTTGACAAGGTCCCTCATCTTGAGCGTAGGGACATATCGAAACTGTTCTGCCATCTTGAAAAAATCTTTGCGACTGCAAAGATAAGTGCTTGCGAGTCCGAAATCAATACTCAATTTTAGTGATTATGGGAACAAAAGCGGGAAAAATATACCGAAATCCGAGTATTGCCGGGGCGGATGAGTGGGGCTAACTTTGCCGAAAATTTGAATTCTGACATAGATGAGAAAGGTATTTTCAGTTATTCTTT
>JBJEJT010000071.1:0-4746 GCA_051878255.1 Candidatus Cryptobacteroides sp.
CCTGAAACAGACTTTCATAAACCTGTTGCTGGAAGTCTGGCGCAAGGTCACGGTCATTTCGTTGCAGCGGTTGCGGATTTCGGATTCCTCTCCCCATACGGGATTCCAGGTCTCGTCGATTTCACGGGTCTGGGTGTCGGCTATCTCGAACCAGTCATACATACCGCTGCCCGCAAGACGGAATCCCAGATGGCTCTCCCCTATCACCGGCTTCCCCTTGTAGTCGAGGGAATACACGGGGATATGCCCGTCCCTAAGTCTGAAACTCAATTCCACATTACCGTCAGGACCGGAGATTTTCCGGAGATTTGCATCCTGGGCAGAGAGTATGGACACTCCCAACACCAGTGCAGAAATTACAGTCAGGATTCTTTTCATATAATAATGTTATCAATTAGTTCTGGTCGAAGTCCGAATCCCCTCGGGAAACATCATACAAATTTATACAGATTGCCCGGAGTATTCAATACAATACAGATAAAATACAAATAAAAATCCGACCAACAGCATTAAAAATCAGACGAATAGTAATTCAAGCTCCTCTATGTAATACAAACGGGGCGTGGAGGTTTTACCCTCACGCCCCGCTGATCCGACATCCGTAATCCGTCACTGGGCCGCTTTCACGATTTCATCGTATTTCTTGTAGAGAGCGAGGTATTCGTCGCTCTGGCTGCTGAAACGGTAGTAGATATTCTTGAGGTAGAGAGCCACGCTGTTCTTGATGTCAGCGGACTTCGTCACTGCAAAAGCTTTCTCGAATGGGTCGATCGCATCCTTGAGATACTGCTCGAACTGTTTCACGAGAGCCTCATATTTCCTGTCATCGTATTCGTTTGAAGCCTTTTCAGAGAGCACGACCGCATCGTTGTAGAACATAACGCCTGCGCCGATGAACCCGAATTCATAGGACGGATTGATTTCAGCGCATTTGTAATAGGATTCCAAAGCCTTTGCCTTGAGAGCTGCCTTTGCATCCTCGTCTTCTGTCTTGTCGGCAAGCTCGTTGTAGATATTGCCTTTCACATAATAGAGTGAAGCATTGTTAGGCTCGTTCTGGATGGCTACGTCAAGCAGGGCGAAGAGTTTCTCCGGGTTCTCCTTGTTCTCGATATAGAAATTGATGAGGGAGATGAGTATGCTCTGGCTCTGAGGGAAGCTGCTGAAACCTGTCTCGATGACATCCCTCGCCTTTTCTGTCTCTCCGAGATGCCTGTAGATGTCGTGGAGCTTGGCATAGACCTCTCCATCCTCATAGAAATAATTGTTCTCGGCACATTTCTCGAAGAACACACGTGCCCTGTCGAATTTGGCAATGGCTGAAAGAGAGTCGGTATCTGCAGTTGCGTCCATCCAGGCAGTGAAACCGGCATTGTAGAGTGCGGTGGTGTCGATTACGCAGAGTGGCGCAGTGGCAGAAGCCTCCGCAGCCTTTTCAAATTTCACGCTTGAATTTCCGAGCCTGCCAAAGGTGTACTCATTCAGACCCTCGCTCAGATACTTCTGTGCGATGTCCTGGAGTGCTGCGTCAAGTTCTTTCTTCTTTGACTGTTTCACATCCACTTCGGCAGCCTTTGCATAAGCCTTGAGGGCGCAGGCAAGGGCATCCTCATAGACAGGAGCCGTCACCTCAATGATCTGGAGCTGTCCGTTTGCACTGAAATAGAGGTTCTTGTCCGGATACACCTGCTTGATGTACTGGGCACCTGAAAGCACCACGTTCTCCTGGGACAAAGGTGCCTGTCCACCTGCCACGAGCTGGATTTCGTTCAGTGAAGCTCCAAGCCACAACTGTCCGGAAGGAGCATTGTAGGCATCCATATATGCCTTTCCGATTTTCATCCAGGTTGCAGGCACCACCGCCTTTTTCGGATTCTCGGCGGCAGCCTCAGCCTTTGTCACGGCAGAGCGCAGAGCATCCGCCGATTTCTGCTGTGCCGAAGCAATCACGGTGCAGCACAAGAGCGCTGCTGTAATGAACTTTTTCATAACAATTGGTTTTATAGTCTTTTCTTATAAATTTTCATCCGGTGTTTCCTGAGGTTCCACCTGAGCATCCGGATTCCCCGCATCCCGCAAAGGCTGTTCCACCGGAGTTTCCGTCTCTTCCTCATCACTCTTCGCCACCACTGAGATTGCCGCGATGGAGTCTCCCTCCTTGATGTTGATGAGTTTCACGCCCTGAGTGGCGCGTCCTGCCACCCTGATGTCGGAAACAGCCATCCTGATCGTAAGCCCGGACCTTGTGATGATCATAAGGTCATCGGCATCCGTGACATTCTTGATTGCAATCAACTGTCCGGTCTTGTCAGTGATGTTTATGGTCTTCACTCCCTTGCCGCCACGGCTGGTCTTGCGGTATTCCTCGAAGTCGGAGCGCTTTCCGAAACCGTTCTCGCTCACCACCAGGATCGTGTGGGAAGCGGCATCCTCCGCCGACGGCTCGTAGCTGAGCATTCCCACCACCTCATTCGCCTCGTCATCGAGATTGATGGCTTTCACCCCGGCTGCGGTACGGCCCATAGGACGCACGTCGCTCTCGTCGAACCTCACGCAACGACCCTGTTTCCCGGCTATGAAGATCTCGCTGCTGCCGCTGGTGAGAGCCACGTCAAGGAGTTCGTCCCCCTCTCTGATAGTGAGGGCGATGACACCGTTGGCACGAGGTCTGGAGTAAGCCTCGAGAGTGGTCTTCTTGATGATTCCGTTCTTCGTGCAGAGAACGACATAATTGTTGTTCACATAGTCCGCATCCTTGAGGTTCCGCACATTGAGATATGCCTTGATGCGGTCCTCCGCCGTGAGGTTGAGAATGTTCTGGATCGCCCTGCCCTTGGATGCGCGGGACCCCTCCGGTATTTCATACACCTTGAGCCAGAAGCACTTGGCACTTTCAGTGAAAAGCAGGAGCGTGCTGTGCATATTGGCGACGTAGATGTGTTCGATGAAGTCCTCGTCCCTCTTGGACGCGCCTTTCATACCGACTCCCCCACGTGCCTGGGTCCTGTATTCCGTGAGTGCAGTCCTCTTGATGTAACCCAGATGGGAGATGGTAACCACCACATCCTCGTCCGGATAGAAATCCTCAGGATTGAATTCGTCGGCAGACATCGTGATTTCGGTGCGCCTGTCGTCGCCGTATTTCTCTTTCATACCGAGGGTCTCGTCCTTTATGATCGCCATCTGCATTTCGTGGCTTCCAAGCACGTCGATGCAGTATTTGATGAATTTCATCAGTTCGTCATACTCAGACTGGAGCTTCTCCCTCTCCAACCCGGTAAGTTGCCTGAGCCTCATCTCCACTATGGCTGAAGCCTGCAGGTCGGAGAACCCGAACCTCTCCATAAGGGTGGACTTGGCATCATCCACGTTCTTGGAAGAACGTATGACATTGATGATTTCGTCAATGATGTCCAGAGCCTTGAGCAGACCCTCGAGTATATGGGCACGGGCCTGCGCTTTCTTGAGGTCGAACTTGGTCCTGCGCACTATCACGTCGTGGCGGAAATCCACGAAATGGCGGATTATCTCCTTGAGGCTGAGCGTGTATGGACGGCCTCCCACAAGAGCCACGTTGTTCACGGAGAAACTGGACTGGAGCGGAGAGTACTTGAAAAGATTGTTCAGGACCACATTGGCATTCGCCCCCATCTTGAGCCGGATGACTATCCTGACACCATCCCTGCCGGTTTCGTCATTCACATAAGAGATGCCATCGACTTTCTTCGTCTCGACAAGTTCCGCAATTTTCTCAATGAGCTCGCGCTTGTTCACCATATACGGGATCTCGGTCACGACTATGGTCTCCCTGCCGCTTTCGCTCACTTCTATTTCGGTCTTGGAACGGATCACGATCCTGCCCTGCCCGGTCTCGAACGCATCCCTGATGCCCTGACGACCCAGGATGATGCCCCCGGTCGGGAAATCCGGACCCTTGATATAGTGCATCAGCTCATCGGTGGAGATGTCAGGGTTGTCGATATAGGCACAGATGCCGTCGCAGCACTCGCCCAGATTGTGCGGAGCCATATTGGTAGCCATACCCACCGCAATTCCGGACGAACCGTTCAGCAGCACGAGCGGTAATTTCGTAGGCATCACGGTCGGCTCCTCGAGCGAGTCGTCGAAGTTGTTCTGCATATCCACGGTATCCTTGTCCAGATCGCCGAGAATATCCTCCGAGATTTTTTCAAGTTTCGCCTCGGTATATCGCATAGCCGCAACAGGGTCGCCGTCCATCGAACCGAAGTTGCCCTGGCCGAACACAAGCGGATAACGCACGCTCCACCACTGTGCCAGACGTGCCATTGCATCGTAAACGCTTGTGTCTCCGTGCGGATGATATTTTCCCAGAACCTCACCCACGATTCTGGCGGATTTCTTCGTTTGTCCTGAATAGGAGAGCCCCAGACCGTCCATACCATACAGCACACGCCTATGCACGGGTTTGAAGCCGTCCCTCACGTCCGGAAGGGCACGGGACACGATGACCGACATCGAATAGTCGATGTATGCGCTTCTCATTTCCTGGTCGATGTCCACCTGCTCGATTTTTCCGGTAAACTGTTCTTCGTTGTTTTCCATCAATTTGTCCAAATTATTTTTCGTACTGAGGTGCCACGGGACATTTTCGGGAACATATCGGCGCCCCGTTTCAGCCTCGCGGCATATCTTGCAAATATACGGACAAATACTTAATTTTGCAAAAGCGGAGCGCACAAAGGCTCCATTCTGTTTGAAGAAATT
>JBJEJT010000072.1:0-3288 GCA_051878255.1 Candidatus Cryptobacteroides sp.
ACTGTCCCGGCAATCTCCATTACTTTCCCGTGTCCCATAAGGGAATAGGGGTGTGCGTCGGGGAGATTCTTCAGCGCCTCCGGATAGTCTTCCCGGGTGTTGAGGAACTCAAATGAACCGGAAAAGAAATGCAGTGCGCTCTGCCCGGATGAAATCATAAGGGTTTTCTGTCCCCGCTTCTGCAACTCGATTCCGGCAGACAGACCGCTAAGTCCGCCTCCTATGATGATGGTGTCGAAATTCATACGCTCTTCCCTCCTCTCATTGTTTTTCCTTGAACCGGCTGAGCCCGCAGACCCCTTCGTAAATCCACGATGTGAACTGCGCTTCGCTCAGGGTCTCGCCCCAAGCCACGGGGTACATTCCTTTCCACCTCTCATTCATAAATATGGCCAGGTCTTCGAGCGATTTCCTGGTGCATCCGTTGGCTTTTGCCATAAGTCCGGCTGCCCTGCAGGCGCAAAGTTCGCCCTGGCAGGTGCCCATACCCACCCTGGTGCGGCGCCGCAGGTTAATCAGGTTGCGGGTGTCCAATTCCTGCAATGCGTATCTTACTTCGCCGACGCTGACTTCCTCACACTCGCACACAAGCGACGTGCTTGTCCGGTCCGAGTTGTCGATTCTGCGGATTCTCCCTCCGTGCCTCCCCACGGCTGCCTTGCCTCCGAGACCGGGCATTGCGAAGACCCGTTTGGTTTCCTTTTTCTTCGCTTTCTTTTCCGAACCCGGCAGAGGGGTGGAGGCTGTATCGCAGGTTTTTCTCACTCCCAATTTGCTGCACGCCAGGTCGGTGGCTTGCTCTGCCATAAGCCTGTAGGTCATCAGTTTGCCTCCGGTAATGGTGATGAATCCCGGAATGCCGTCGCGCTTTTCGTGGTCCAGGCAGACTATGCCCCGGCTTATGCTCCTGCCCGACGGGTCGTTGTCGGAGGCGACGAGGGGACGGACTCCGGCGTAGGCTCTCAGCACTCTGGTGGTTCCCAATGTTGGGGCGAGTTTCCTGCCCTCCCTCATCAGAATCTCCACTTCCTCCGGGGTCACCCTCATATAGTCAATCTCATCGTAAGGTATTCTGCTTGAGGTGGTCCCGATAAGGGAAATGGTGTCTCCCGGCACGAGGATGTCGGCATCTGAGGGCTTGCGGCAGCGGTTGATGACCATATTGTTCACCCTGTGTCCGAAAATGAGAAGCGCACCCTTTGCCGGAAACATATTCACGGTTGCCCCGGCCATCGCTGCAATCCGGTGACCCCAGATTCCTCCGGCGTTGATGACAATGTTGGCGTATTTCCTGGTGGTTATTTTCGTGACGTTGTCCCTCAGTTCCACTCCCACCACTCTCGGACCGTCTTTGATGAATCCCACCACCTCGTTATAGGTAAGCACCTCGGCTCCGTGGAGCCTGGCATCCACAACGTTGGCAGTCGTCAGCCTGAAAGGGTCCACAGCCCCGTCGGGCACCTTGACTGCACCTATGATTTCCGGGTTTACGGACTTTTCCAGGCTTATGGCCTCTTTCGGGTCGATTACCTCGGCATCGATTCCGGCAGCCTTGCAGGCAGC
Organism: Candidatus Cryptobacteroides sp.; assembly: GCA_051878255.1. Taxonomy (GTDB): domain Bacteria; phylum Bacteroidota; class Bacteroidia; order Bacteroidales; family UBA932; genus Cryptobacteroides. The sequence goes on from JBJEJT010000072.1 coordinate 1,564, forward strand.
CGTGAATTTGTCCTGGAAACTCAGGTCGTCCTCCGGGAGGGTGATGAACAGCCCGCCGGTCTCTTCCACACAGTGGGCTGCTATCTTTCTGAGTATCATATTTTCCTGGATACATTCCGTGGCGCTCTCCTGGTCGGTCACGGCATATCTTGCCCCGCTGTGGAGCAGACCGTGGTTGCGTCCGGTGGCACCTGCCGTGAAGTCCAGTCTCTCCACAAGCAACGTCTTCAGGCCTCTTCTGGCGCAGTCCCTTGCCGTTCCGGCTCCGGTTATCCCGCCGCCAATGATGATTACGTCGTAGTTGTTTCCTTTCATCTGTTTGCGACTTTTTTCTTGATTCCTTTTTGCCTGAAAAGTACCAATATCCCCGAAAGTTATGTATTAATCCTGAAAAATGCAACAACGCCCCTGCCAGGTGTCCAGTTCCTCCAGCCTCTCTTCCAGCATCCTCACGAGTTCCGCATTGCGCACAAGTCCCCAGGGCGTACCGGTGACAAACCGGGGAGGAATCTCCCCTGCAAAACGTTCTATGCTGATTCCCGGTCGCAGCCTTTCCAGCATCGAAGTGAAGAAATCCAGATATTCCTCAAGAGTGAAGCGGCAGAAATCCTCGGGGTGAACGGCAAACTCCCTCTCCATTTCCGTCCCCCTCACAATCTGCAACTGGTGGAATTTGACAGAAGTAAGCGGCAGCGAATTGATAGCCTCACATTCATCCATCATCATCCCCCTCGTTTCCCCGGGCAGTCCCAGCATAAAATGCGCCCCACATTCGATGCCTCTCTCGGCAGTCATCTGTACAGCCCTCTGTGCGCAGGCAAAATCGTGTCCCCGGTTTATACGTCTCAAAGTCGCGTCATAACAGGATTCAATCCCGTATTCGACAACCACCACGGGAGAGCAGAGCTGTCTTGTCTCCTTTTCGGAACCGGCATCGTCCATCATCCCGTCTGACCGTTTCCTGTCCGGCTTGATTTCCCTGTGCCAATCTTCGAGAACCCGTCCCTGTGCGAGGTCGGCGATGAAATCAAGTTTTTCTTCGTCTATGCAATCCGGACGGGTGCCTATCACTATCCCTACGACAGACGGGTGCTCCAGGGCGCGAAGATAATCCCGCCGCAATTTCCCAAGGCTTCCGTAGGTGTTGGAATATGCTTGAAAATAAGCGAGATAGGAGTTGGCGTTGCGATAGCGGCAGCGGTGGAACTCCAGTCCTTCGTCAATCTGGGTCAGGATGTCTTTGGACGCAGAGCTGTAGGCTGGGTGGAAAGCGGCGTTGTCGCAGTAACTGCATCCGCCCGTGCCCAATGTGCCGTCCCGGTTGGGACAGGTAAAGCCGGCATCTATCACGACTTTCTGCAGACGTGAGCCGTACCTGTTCCTCAGGTAGTCCACATAGGCGTTGTAGCGACGCCCTCCGGGGTAGGATATCTGTCGGGGTTTCATTTCCATACTTGTGCAAATTTAGGAATCCTTGAAAAAATAAGTTGCAACATCTATGAAAATCTTTTCCTATCTTTGGCTTCCGGGACGCCCGATCAGGTCGGGCGTGACGCCCCGCCGTCATTTCCGGCTATGGCTACAGGTCGCCCCGCCGTCATTCCCGGCTATGGCGAAGGTCGCCCCGCCGTCATTTCCGGTTATGGCTGACGCCCGCCCCGCCGTCATTCCCGGCTATGGCGAAGGTCGCCCCGCCGTCATTCCCGGCTTGACCGGGAATCAAAA
>JBJEJT010000072.1:3388-4728 GCA_051878255.1 Candidatus Cryptobacteroides sp.
CCGGCTATGGCGAAGGTCGCCCCGCCGTCATTCCCGGCTTGACCGGGAATCAAAACCACCGATAGACTATGAAACACCTGACCCTGACATCCCTACTCCTGACAGCCTCCCTTTACCCGCTGTCCGCCCAGCCCGCTGAAACTCAAAAATCCTACGCGATAATAGACCTTTCAGTAGCCTGCCTGCGGGCTGCCCCCGACTTCGAATCCCCGTTGGAAACCCAGGAACTTATGGGCGCCGTAGTGGAAGTGCAGGAAAGACAAGGCTATTGGGTCAAAGTGCATTGTAACCAGCCCTACGATGCCTGGTGCACCGAAAAAAGCCTCCACGAGGTAAGCTCGGAACAGGCAATCGCCTGGACCGGTTCCGACAGGCAGATCGTAACCGTCCCGTACTCGAGGATATACACAGCCCCCGACAAAAACTCCCACCCGGTGTCGGATTTATGCAAAGGGGATTTGGTAGCCACGATGGATTCCAAACCCGTGAGAGGCTGGATGAAAGTTTCCACCCCTGGAGGGCGTGCAGGCTGGACACCGGCATCCGACCTGCAGTCCTATGCCTGCTGGTCTGCTTCACGCAAAGCCACGGGTGCCTCTTTGGTTGCCGAGGCGAAGCAATGGGTGGGAGTACCGTACCTCTGGGGAGGAATGTCCCCTAAAGGATTCGACTGCAGCGGTTTAGTCCGGTTCGTGTATCTGATGAACGGCGTCCACCTTCCGAGGAACGCCTCCCAGATGGCAAAGTGCGGGAATCAGGTGACCGTGTTCAAAGATGATGGGGTCACTTTCACCGCCGAGAACCTCCAGAGTGGCGATTTGCTTTTTTTCGGACGCAAGTCCCAGGACGGGAAGCCCGCGAAAGTCACTCACGTGGGAATGTACATTGGGGACGGGAGGATGATACACGCCTCCCAGCTTGTGCGCAACGAGTCGGTGTTCGGATGTGATGAGGACTGCTATCCCCTTATGTGCAATCTTCTCAGTGCCGTGCGCATTCTCTGACGCCACACTGCTTGTCAAATCAATAATTTGTGTTACATTTGCAGCCGAAATCTCCAAAATGGAGAGCATCAAATAGGACAAACTAAATAAACGGACTATGAATCTGAGAGTTATCAAAAAAGACATCGAGTATTTCGTGGGAGAATTCATTGACGACTGCACCCTTTTCGCAGCCCTCAATCCGGACAAGAACAACGAAGATCTCGCCAAGATAATCGATGAGGCTGTGGACCTCTACAACAACCTCAAGGACAAGGTGAACCATCCTGCAAAAGATGTGAAACCAGCCCTCTACTACAAAGGCATCACCAAGGAACTTTTCGAATCCCTCGATGC
>JBJEJT010000073.1:0-4701 GCA_051878255.1 Candidatus Cryptobacteroides sp.
AAATCTTGCGAATCGCAACAAAACCTTGCGATTTTTGAAAAATTTTCAGATTTTTCCGTATGCAAAACGCCACCTGCCTATCAGGCAGGCTCCTATTACTCCGATGTTTCCGGCATTCTCATCTCTGAGGATGTTTACATTCTTGTACATCAGTTTGAGTGAATTCTTTCTGATTCCGGATTTTATGGATTCGATGAAATAAATGTTGTCCTCACTCAGGCTGCCGCTTATGACAACAGCCTCGGGATTGAAGATGTTGATGAGATTCGCCAGATGCCGTCCAAGTTCCATTCCCATTTTCTCCAGGATGTCGATGCAAAGCGGGTCCTCCTTTGAAATAGCGTCAATAATGTTGCTGGGGGATATTTCCTCGCCTTTTCTGATTATGTGTTCGAGAATCGAGGTCTCTCCGTTACGTATTCTCTCGCGCGCTATCCTGTCTGCCGCACTTCCTGAGATTTCGGTTTCAAGACAGCCTTTTTTCCCGCAGTGGCAGATAATCTGATTGTTGAATGTGTTGATATGTCCGAATTCTCCGGCGTAACCGTTTTCTCCCCTGTAAACCTGCCCGGCAATGACTATTCCCAAGCCAAGTCCATAACTGATGTTTACGAAAAGATAGTTCCGATAGTTGTTTTTATTGTGCAGTTTGTGCCACCCGAAAGTCATCGCCCTGGTGTCGTTCTCTATGATGGAGGTGATCCCCATCCTTTCTGTCAGCAGTTCCGCCAGCGGAGTGTCATCCCCCTCGAATGTGAACATACTGTAACTTTTCCCGCTTATCGAATCCACTCTCCCGGGGATGTTGAAACATACGAATTCTATTCTGCCTCGTTCTGTTACTGTTTTGTCGATAAATTGTGATACGCGCCCGGTCATTTCTTCAAAATAGGGGGCAGAGTTGCTGAAAGGCAGATTTTCGTCCTTTTCCGTGGAAATGATGTTTCCTGCAAGGTTCATCACTGCCATTGACAGGGAGTCCCGTCTGATATCCACCCCTACGAAGAATTTAGAATCCCCATTCAGCCCATATATGCAGGGATGTTTTCCTCTTGCCTGGTTTATCTTGCCGGGCATAGTGATCAGATCGTCCGCAATGAGTTCATTGGTATATTTGGCTATGGTCGGAATGCTGTAACCGGCGGATGCCGCAAGGTCGGCAATCATCATTTGACCATTCTCCATCAGATTGAGAATAATGGCTTTTCTGACAAGTTCCTTCGTTTTGTTCTGGGGCTCGTTTCGGGTAAACATAGCTGGGGCGATTATCATTCTCAAAGATAAGAAAGGGCTGACAATAATCCAAGTCTATTTAAATGATGACTCAAAATATAAAGTAATTTATGAAATCGGGGCAAATAACTGTCGTATAAATTAAATTATTTTATTTATCAATTCTATATTAAAAATGTTAAATTACTGCAAATCATAGAGTTATATATAAATACTCAAAATAAAAAATAAAGTTGTCTAAAGTTTTGTTCATAAATAATATTGAAAATATCTTTACACACCTCAAAAAATTTAATAACGCTAAAGACAACCAATATGAGAAAAACAGGATTGCTTTTCATTTGTCTGTTTTCAGTACTCTCTTCTGTTTTTGCGTCTTCTCTTTCAGGATTGAAAAACGATGACAAGAAAAGGGTCATAACAGGAGTTGTTCTGGACAGCAATGGCGAAACCGTAATCGGAGCGTCGGTGTTCCAGAAGGGCACTTCCAACGGAACCGTCACCTCCGCTGACGGAACATTCTCAATAGAAATCCCGGATGCCGTCGGGGGCGGGTATGTGGAGATTTCCTGTATCGGCTTCAAGGATCTGACTCTGGTCCCCGATAAGAGAGAATGGTATGAAATAACCCTTGAGGAATCTACAGAATTTCTCGATGAAGTCGTGGTGGTGGGTATGAACAACCGGCAGACCCGCCGGTCAATTACCGGTGCCGTTTCCACCATTCAGACAAAGGACTTGGTGCAGTCTCCGGTAGCGAACATTTCCAATGCACTTGCGGGCAAACTTCCCGGTCTTATCACGGTACAGTCTTCCGGTGAGCCAGGTGCTGACGCAGCCTCTCTCTATGTCCGTGGTCTTGGAACCTATGGTTCCAGCACACCTCTTGTAGTTATTGACGGTCTGCCGAGGAACAAGGCTGATTTCGATATGCTCGACCCTAACGAAATCGAGTCCATCACGATTCTCAAAGATGCGTCTTCATCTTCCCTGTACGGAATCCAGGGAGCCAACGGAGTTGTTGTGGTTTCCACCCGGAGGGGAAGCGGGAATGAGGCTCCGAAAATATCATTTACCATCCAGGAGGCTCTTCAGCAGCCTATCAGACTGCCTCAGACGATGAGTTCCTATGAGCAGGCTCTCTACAACAGGGCAGTCGATTACAATGACGGTCAGCCGATGCGCTACACCGACGAGGTCCTGGAAATCATCAGGAACGGTTCCGACCCATACCAGTATCCAAACACAAACTGGTTTGACGTCGTTTTGAAGAACCATTCGCTTCAACAGCAGTACAACATCAATATCTCCGGTTCCCTCGGAAAGAACAATCGTGTACGGTACTTCGTCTCCGGGAGCTATATGAATCAGGGCACTTTGCTCAACCACAATGACGAATTTGAAGCCAATTATGGGGTCAAATCCAAATACGACAGGTGGAATTTCCGTTCCAACCTTGACATTCAAGCCACCAAGCGATTGAATATACGCATTGATATGGCAGGACGGCTTGAAACCAGAATCGGTCCGAGTGAAAGTTTTTCACACGTGTTCAACATCATCACTACCCGCCTCCCGGGTTCTCAAGCCATCTTCAATCCCGACGGCACCCTTGCTGCAGGCTCCGCACTTGAAATACCGTATCAGAACAATCCGTACGGAGTCATAACCAGAAGCGGTTACTACAACAACGGATCCAACGCAATGTATGCTACCATTTCGGCAAAGTATGACTTCGACTTCATCACTCCAGGTCTGAGCGCCCAACTTTATTTCAGTTTTGAGAACACCAACAATCTGAACAGGATATGGAGGCAGACCTTCGAGCAGTTCTGGTACAGAGGTCCGGACGCGATAACAGGCGAACCTGTCTATCAGGACTATACTGCGGACGGAAGACTTGAGGCGACCACTTCCTCTTATGTGGAAAGATATACTTACTATGACTTGCGCATCAACTACGACAGGGAATTCGGAAAGCATTCAGTGAATGCCCAGATTCTCGGCAACCGCACTCTCAAGAATATCCAGAGTTCGGAGTATATGTATGCCTACCAGGGACTCAGCGTCAGGGCGGCATACAATTACGCCCAGAGATATTTTGCAGAATTCAATCTGGGCTACAACGGTTCCGAGAATTTCCCGAAGGGGAGAAGATATGGTGTGTTCCCGTCATTCTCAGCCGGCTGGGTGCTCAGTGACGAGCCGTGGCTCAAAATGCCGGACTGGGTCAGGATACTCAAGCTGAGGGGTTCGTACGGAACAGTGGGCAACGACCAGATTGGAGGAGACAGATTCCTTTACATCACGGAGTTCGGTCCTGGAGGCGGGCTTGGAAGCATCTTCCCTTATGGATATTACTTCGGTACGACCAACGGGGGTACCCTCTCTGCCGGAGGGCACAATGAGACCAGAGTTGGAAATGCCTATGTGACTTGGGAAAAGGCAAAGAAGACCAATGTCGGTTTTGACCTCTCGCTCTTTGAAGGGAATGTCCTGAACCTGACGGTGGATTATTTCTATGAGAGAAGAGACAATATTCTCACTGCGGCAGGCAGCGTGCCTGACTATGTGGGTATTGCCAACATCGCTCCACGAAACTCCGGAAAGGTCTTGAACCAGGGTGTGGAGGGTGAGATTAAGTTTTACAAGACGGTAAACCGCAATTTCTCCATCTTTTCCAACCTGCAGGTTACCTGGGCGAAAAACAAGGTGCTTGAAAACGACCAGCCTGCCCCTGCATTCGATTATCAGGATTTGAGGGGATATGAAATCGGTTACGCCCTCGGTTACAAGGCGATAGGTCTGTTTGAAAGTCAGGAAGACATCGACAACAGCCCCGTGCAGAACTTCGGTCCCGTCATTCCGGGGGACATAAAGTATCTGGACAAGAACGAAGATGGGATAATCGACCCTTCGGACAGGGTTCCGATCAAATGTTTCTCTGTTCCGACGGTCACCGGGGGATTATCTCTCGGATTCAATCTCTACGGTTTTGATTTCAGCATCCTTCTCAGCGGAGCCCTCGGAGGGACAGCCCGCCTGTGGACTTATCCGAGCAGCATCATCAACCTGCAGCGGTGGACTGAGGAAAACAAGGATGCAATCCTGCCTGTGGCACACACCACTGCCAACAACAATGTGCTTTCAGACCAGAATCTGATGAAAACGGACTATCTGAAGATAAGGAACATAGAATTGGGTTACACTTTTCCTGCCGACTGGATGAGAAAAATCAGGATTTCAAATGCCAGGATTTATCTCAATGCCCAGAATGTGGCAGTCTGGGACAAGATGTGGCTCAAGGACAGGGACCCGGAATCAGCCGGTTCCGGTTCACTCCCTTATCCTCTCCAGAGGGTATTCAATATAGGTCTTCGTTTTGAACTACAGTAATACAATAGCAATGAGAAAGTTATATAACATTATCCTGTTCCTGGCCTCTGCTGCTGCCCTCTTGTCCTGTAC
>JBJEJT010000074.1:0-4694 GCA_051878255.1 Candidatus Cryptobacteroides sp.
ACACCTTTCTCGAAAGGGCTTCGGCTCTCGACAACGGCACCCGCAATGCCGGACGTTACAATCCTTCGCATATAATGTTCAATATGATGCATCCCCGTGCCCTGACCCTGTGCGATGGGTATGCCGAGGCAGTGCTGGATTTCAGGGACTATTCTCTCAGGAGCATCGGGATGCCCGGTCAGGTCGGGAAAGGCGGCAAGAAGGGGAGTGAGGACGGGAAGTCGGTCAGGGTGATGTCTTTCAACGGGAGGTATTGGAACAACAATGTGGACCTGGAGAACGGCTGGGACCACAGGAAGTTTGCCGTAGTGACTATGCTGGAGGAACTTTGCCCGGACGTCGTGGGTACCCAGGAGTTGTTCCTGCAACAGATCGAATATGTTTTGAAATGCTGTCCCCAGTACAGGGAAACAGGCATCGTGCGCGACCCCAACGGCAGGGGAGGTCACGATTCCGGTATTTTCTACAACACCGACAAGGTGGAATGTCTTGAAGAGGATTCTTTCCACCTCTCGCCTACACCGAGGGTCCCGTCCCTGGGGTGGGATGCCGCATCCTGCAGGACTGTAACTTGGGTCAGGTTGCGTCACAAGGCCAGCGGGAAAGAGTTCATAGTCGTGAATACGCATCTCGACCACAAAGGTCCGTCTGCAAGGGAGAAAGCTTTGGACCTTATCCTGGACAGTATGGATGAAATCAATCCGGGCAGGCTGCCCCTGGTACTCACGGGCGACTTCAATGCCCAATACGATGAGGCATCTCTGGACAGGGTGAAACGGGAGTTGAAAGATGCCCGGTATGAGGCTCTCGACTCCGATGACCGTTACACCTTCAACGGATTTGGCAAGAGTTGGACCGGTACCATAGACTACATCTGGGAAAAAGGATTCCGAAAATGCCGCAGATTCAGGGTGGTGACGAAGAAATACCACCATATTCCATTCATTTCCGACCATTATCCCATTTATGCGGATTTAGTAATTTTTTGAAAAGGATGAAAAAAGTAATTCTGCTGATATGTATCCTGTACGGAAATGCCGCGATGTTGCTTTCCGCACCCAAGTCCGAAGCGGGAATAACTGTCTGCTCCTGGGACATAACCTCTTCGCTCGTCCGTGCCAATGACGCGGCAAGGCAGAAATGTGCGGCGGAGAGACTCTGGTCCAGGAGTGTGGATGCCGTGATAGGGCAGTTTGCCGAAATGGATTGTGATGTCGTGGGGCTGCAGGATGTCTGTGACTCCATTGCAGGGCGGCTGGGGGACAAGGGGATTCTCCGCATCCTGAATGAGGCAGGGATGGATTATGAGGGTGTGTTCCCCTCCAATCTGAATCCAAATTTCCCGGAAGAGGGTAGGCTCTCTTCGGGGACAGGGATACTGTGGAAAGCATCGAAATTTGAATGTCTTGACTGGGGAATATCTTGGCTCTCAGGTATTTATGACAAGCCCGGCAGAAGAAAGGGACTGAAGTATGGAGTGGCAAACAGGTCTTTTACCTGGGTCTGCCTGAAAGAAATGGCTACCGGGAGGGAGTTCTATGTCGCCTCAGCCAATTTCAACGGTCCCACATATTACGATTCAGAGGGGAAAAAGGTAATTTATAATGAAATAAATGTCGAGAATGCCAATAATCTCATCACTTATCTGAGCCGGGACATAGTGCCGGAGGGGATGTCTTCCATAATTATGGTAAATGCCAGGTGTTCCGACACTTCCGAGGGTTATTCCGTCCTGTCTTCGTCCAAGTGGATGGATGTTTTCGACCAGATGAGGGATGAGACCACGCTTGACGTGCAGGAGAGCAAGTGCAAGGACACCCTGAACTCCCCGGATGAGAAACAGGTTATGGGTGGAAGACCTGACCACATCCTGCTCCGTGGAGCCAGCCCGCTGGCTTATTCAGTCGAGAGGAAAAAGTTCAGGACCGCCGACGGCAGTCTCCACTACCCGGCATATCACTTTCCTGTCGTCGCCAAAATAAAGTTCACGAAATGAAAAAGTGTTTTCTGATTAGTTTGTCTGCCTTTCTGGGGCTTTGCCTTAATGCTCAGGAGTTCAAGGCGGTGGATGCCGTGGACCTGACATTGACAGGCAAGGCTGTGCCGACTGTGAATCCGTATCACCGTCTGGATGTGGACTCCTACCCATCTATGACAGATTCCGAGAAACGGCAGGCTGGAAACTGCAGCGGGATTGCCGTGGCTTTCAGGACTGATTCGAGGTTCATAGGCGTGGATGTGGATTACCGTGCTGCTGCCATCGGAGACAACTCGCCGCAGATTGCCACCAGGGGTTTCGACCTTTATATCCGAAAGGATGGCGAATGGGTGTGGGCTGGCAACGGGATGCCGCCCAAACGGGATGCCAACGTATTCCAGAGAGCCAACTTGCTGGCTGATGCGGATGAGGGCTGGAAAGACTGTCTCGTGTATCTGCCGCTTTTCAGCGAACTGAATGACTTGCTGATTGTGCTGTCTGCCGGGGCGCAGGTTGAGGCTTTGGAAAATCCGTTCAGGGGCAGGGTGGCAGTTTTCGGTTCCTCCTTTACCCAGGGGTCCGGTGCCAGCCGTTGTGCAATGACCTACTCGGCGCAACTTTCCAGGATGACCGGTTATGAATTCATAAACCTCGGATTTGCGGGCAATTCCAAATTGCAGGATTATTTTGCCGATGCCTTGTGTGATGCCGCTGTGGATGCCTTCCTTTTCGATGCCTTCTCCAATCCGACACCGCAGGAGATGGAGGAACGGCTTTTCCCTTTCATCGAAAAAATCCGGAAAGCCCATCCGGGCAAACCGCTGGTTTTTATGAAAAGCATCCGGAGGGAAAAGCGCAATTTCAGCCAATCCTACGACAAGAAGGAAAAGATGAAGCAGGATATGGCAGATTCTCTGATGAACATAGCGGTAACGAGGTATGAGGATGTGTATTGGATAGAAAGTACCAGCGCCACAGGTGCCTATCACGAATGTACCACGGACGGGACCCACCCCGACAGCCACGGCTACACCATCTGGGCGGAATCCATCCGCGATACTCTCTCAGATATATTGGCAAAATACATTCAAAAACAGTAGATTCGTCGTTATGAAAAGATTTGTTTCAGCCTTTGTCTCCGTGTTGTTTTTCCTCCCCCTGGCTGCCCAGCAGTTGGGCTATTCCGTGACGTACAGGGAGTTTTGCCGTAATCTTCCGCCACTTGACTGCATCGGGAGAATCCACACCGCTTCTTCAGGACAGTTCCCGGCAACCCGCTGGTCGGTGGGATGTGAGGGACTTGACAGGGAGATGGCAGTTTTTTCAGAATATGGTTCTTATGTCGGACGGCTTGGAGTGGGCTATGCCCGGATCCAGAGTGGCTGGGCAAGGACGGAGAAGAAAAAGGGGAGGTACGACTATGCCTGGCTGGACGAGATTGTGGACGGTCTGTGCTCGCAGGACGTGAATCCTTGGATCTCTCTCTCCTACGGCAATCCGCTATATGGGGCTGAGACAAGCCTGGGTGCGGAGATTTTTACCGATGAAGAAACTTTCAAGGCGTGGGAGAAGTATGTGGAGAATACGGTGCTGCGCTACAAGGACAGGGTGCATTGCTGGGAAATATGGAATGAGCCAAATATCAGCGTGAACACCCCGGGGATGTATGCCGGGTTGGTGGAGAGGACTTCAGCTGTGATCAGGCGCATTGACCCGGAGGCGGATATAGCCGCATTCGCGCTTGCAAGCGTGGACAGGGCTTTCCTGGAATCGGTGCTGGAGATTTTCCGTTCAAAAGGGGAGTACGGGCTTTTCAATTTCGTGACTTTGCACAAGTATTATGAGAATCCGGATGACTGCGACTATGATTTTGCTCTCCTTACAAGTCTTGTACACGAGTTCGATCCTGCGGTCAAGGTCGTGATGGGCGAAAGCGGATGTCCGTCCAAACTCGAGTTCGCGCACGCTCTGAAACACCATGATTATGATGAGAAGATTCAGGCGAAAACCGACTTGAGACGTATGGCTTGCGACTTCTCGGCGGAGCGTCCCTGTTCCATATTCACGATGGTGGACCTCGTATATCCCAATATGCAGCAGTCTTTCGGGCTGTTGAGGACAGACTTGCAAGGCAAGGTGATCTATGCAAAGCCGTCATTCTATGCAGTAAGGAATATGGTTAATCTCCTGCCCGATACCATAGTCCCGTTCTCGCCCGGATGGGATGCCAATACTGCGAGGGGGCTGAAATTTACGGGGTTGAAAGATTCCGTCAGCGGGAAAACAGTCGGCGTGATGTTCTATTTCTGTGACAATCCCGCCCAATCTGCACTTGAATGGGAATCCGTCACTTTTACCCTGGAGGACTTCAAGATTGACAATCCCGTCTTCGTGGAACCGATTACCGGGGCTGTGTTTGATTTGGGAGTTTTCCATTATTCTCCGAATTCCCCCGATACGAAATATACCAACATCCCCGTTTGGGACAGCCCTGTCTTCATTTTATCCTCCGATTGCCTGGAAATTGGCTCGGGGACTGACAAATCACTTCTGAATGAATTCTGAAACGCCTGCACAAGACAAGCTACAACATTCCGGAAAAACATTGAAAGATGATGACCGATCGTTTCAAATCCTGCATCTTCTTGCTTTCTCTTCTTTTCTTCCCGTCCTGTCTCAAGAATGAGGTGTCATATCTTGATTGCGGGGATTATGT
>JBJEJT010000075.1:0-4690 GCA_051878255.1 Candidatus Cryptobacteroides sp.
TTTTATTATAGTATTCGAGGGAACCCCTCAGCCTTCCGTTGAAGAAACTATAGTCCATACCCACATCCACCTGTGCAGTTTTTTCCCATCGCAAGTCAGGATTGGCATTCTGGACGGGAGCATACTGAGGATAGAACTCCCCCTCTGCATAGTAGTAACCGCTGGCTCCATAGATGGCAAGAGAACGGTAGTTTCCTATATCCTGATTGCCGGTAATACCGTAAGAAGCCCTTATTTTCAAGTCGTCTATCCAAGTCGCGCCGGACATAAAGTCTTCGGAAGAAAGTCTCCAGGCCACTGAACCAGAAGGAAAGACACCCCATTTGTTGTTGGCACCGAATTTTGAGGAACCATCACCACGGACAGTGACCGTGAAGAGATAACGGCTATCGTAGTCGTAATTGACCCTGCCATAGAATGAAATCAGCTTGGAGGACCACTTGTAACTGCTGACATCCGTATCCTGGAGGTCGTTCCCGGCTCCGAGATTATTGTATTTGAAAGCGTCAGTGGTGAAATCCCTGTTGGTTGCATTAAAGCCTTCATCAATATATTTCTGCCAGGAATAACCAAGCACAGCATTGAGGTTATGCTTGCCGAAAGACTTGGAAAATGTGAGGTTTGCCTCAAGCAGGAACATATCCATACAGTCGGTGGTACGGTTGCCAAGTCCGTGAGTGGCACGTCCGGTTTCAGCCGTAGAAGGGGTATAGTACCCCGAAAGGAAATTGTTGCGGGACATTGAACCGCTGACTCCGGCAGACAGCCAAGGCATAATCTTGAAATCGACGGCAGCCCTGCCCTGGGAATACTGACGCTTTTTGTCCATATCCACCTGCCTGAGTTCCGAGACAGGATTATAGTTCATATAAAGATACGGCTGGAAATATGACCCGTCATCATTATATACAGGCATAGTCGGATTGAGGTTATAGACATAGCTCCACAGATTGGAGTCAAAAGTCAAGTCTTTCCAGTCCTCATAAGTTGCAAGAAGGGAAAGGTTCACCGTAAGCCTGTCATCTATGGCCTTTTGCACGAATGAAACATCCGCATTGAACCTTTGGATGTCGTTTTCAATAACCACCCCCTTTTGATTGAGATAAGTGATGCTCGCCCTATACTGGGACTTGGAAGTACCTCCAGAAAGGCTTATCCCGTGACTCTGGGAAGAACCAATGCGGGTCACCTCTTTCTGCCAGTCAGTACTATGCCCGTAATCTATGGCACTGGTGATGTTGTTCGCACTCACGTATGCCCTCCAGTCATCCGCACTCATCAGGTCCAATCTGCTGGCAGCCGTTTCCACGGCATAGTAACCATTGTAAGCTATGCTTAGTTTGCCCTCCCGACCCTTTTTGGTGGTTACGATGATAACACCATTCGCGGAACGGGCTCCATAGATGGCGGCTGCCGAAGCATCCTTAAGCACTGAAATGGACTCTATATCCTCCGGAGAAATGAGATTCAGGGAACATCCGGGCACACCATCCACGACCACCAGAGGCCCGTTGTCTCCAAGAAGGGAGGTCGTTCCCCTCAACCTCATAGTGGCTCCGGAAGTCGGGTCTCCTCCTGCCTTTGTAATCACGAGACCTGCCACCTGGCCAGCAATCATATCGGTTACGGAAGTAACGACTCCCTTGTTGAATTCTTTCTCTGTGACATTCACGACAGAGCCGGTGAGATCTTTCTTCCTGACCGCCCCGTAACCTATCACGACAATGTCCTGAAGGCTTTCAGCATTCGCGGTCAGAACGACATCCAGCACAGAAGATGTCGCTGGAAGGGGAAGGGTGACGGATGCCATTCCCAGGCAACTGAATTCCAGTTCACCGCCTTCAGCAATCTGTCCGGCAGTTAATTCCAGAACCCATTTCCCGTCGGAATCCGTTACCGTACCCACTCCTGGAAGTCCGGTAACCTTTACGCCGGCAGCGATGACCGGATTGCCATCGCTGTCTTTAACTGTTCCCTTGATTCCAACTGTCTGGGAGAAAGCCGTCACAGTTACGAACAATGCCGCAACAACAGAAGCCAGTCTCGAAAGTCTTTGAATCATAATGCTCAAACTTGTTATTCAACCTTTGTAATCGTGTAAGAAAGATTGTCAATATCCTTTGCATCAATGACTATGAGATACACTCCGTCAGCACTTACCCTATACGGATTTACAGGATGTTTGCTGCCGTCAGCGTCGTACCATATTTCAGATCCATCAGAAGATATTTCAAGGCAAGGCCACCAAACATTAGGAATTCTTTGGGTCGGGAAACGGAAATCTCCAGTGGATTTCAGATTGCCCTGCCAAGTGAAGATTCCATTGTCATTTGTGAATGCCGGCATAGTGTCCAGTGCCCAAGCGTTTTCAGTCGCATCACCAAGTATATACAGTTCACTGATTACCAACTTGCCTTCGCCCTCTTCTCCCCCGCTTTCTTCTCCTCCTTCGTAAGGAGTTATGGTATAAGTGATTGCATCCCATTGACGAGCATCCACCACGACTGTGTATTCACCGTCTTCAGCCACTGAGAACTGGTCGTAAAGTTCCTCGTACCAGTCCACGCAATACACGGCTTTCGTAGTGCCCTTTTCAAGAACGATTGCAGGGAAGAATCCCTCAGATGTATTCATACGGAATACACCTGATGCCTTAAGTTTGCCAGTCCAAGTGAAAATTCCATCGTTGTTCTCGAATGGAGATTTTGCAGTCAGATCCCATCCGCCTACAGTTGCATCACCGAACATATAGAGAACCGTAATCTCCGGATCAGGAATACCCTGGGAAACAAGTGTGATGGTATATGTAATGTCTTCCCGGTTCTTCGTGTCTATGACTATGCGGTAAACACCGTTCTCGGCAACAGGGGTATTGACCTCGTCTTCGTCGCAGGTGCCGAGCAAAATCTTGCCGTTTTCACCAGCCATCAGGCAAGGCCACCAGGTGTCAGGAATTTTCTGGAGAGGGAAGCGGAAGCGTTTTTCAGCCATAAGCGGGCCCTCCCAGGTGAATATCCCGTCTTCTTCGGAGAACTGCTCCATTGCATCCAAAGCCCAACCCGTAGCCGTGGCATCACCGAGTATATAGAGTTCAGTGATTTCAAGTTCGGACATATCAGCTCTCGTCAAGACCAGAGAATATCCCAGATTGTCTTTATCTCTGCAATCTATTATGATTTCATATTCCCCGGAAACATCTACGGTGTAAACAGACAAATCCTCCTCCGTCTCAGCATAAATGAGAGACTGCCCGTCTTCACTTATCACGAGACAAGGATAGGCAGAAGTTTTTTGAAGAGGGAACTGGAAAGGGGCTCCTGATGAAAGATAGCCCTCCCAAGTGTATAGACCACCTCCAATTGAAGAAAAAGCCTCCATTGTCTCCAGATTCAGTCCTGTTTGGGTAGCACTTCCATAAATGTAAATGTTGGTAATCCCGTCATTGTCTTTGTTACCCTCGTCAGGATTGTCCGGAGTTTCAACTTTCTGCTGACAGGAAACGAGTGCCAGTGCTGTTGCAGCACACGACATCAAGGAAAAAAGAATGCGTTTCATCTTGTTATTAATTATATGTACTGATATTTTTCAATATGAATGAACATATTAAATTCAGGTGCAAAGTTACTAAAATTTTATCATATGCAAATTATTTGCTAAAAAATTATGTAAGATTGTTAAATATACGCATTTAAGGCTGCCAGATGAGGTTTTAGACCTTTATATTTATGTTCATACATATTTATACATTAGATTGGGTGCGGCAAAGCAGACTCGGGATTCATATTTTATGGACAAAAATTGGATGCCAGCAATGAGGGGGCTGTTGTCCCTGCACCTTTGTTAATGCCTCAGATATGTCATTTATCAATATTGTAGGGATAAATTCATATATTTGTACCGCCATTGCAACAAAACGTTAATATGACGATTCCAGAGATTGGATAACCAGATGGTCGCTTTTATTGCAATCTGAGATTTCTGTGATTGCAGCCGACGGAGACATCAGTCAAAGAATGTTATGGACAGACGGAAATTTTTGAAGACGGCGGCTGCGGCAGGGGTCGTAGCTGCGGGGGCGGGACTGGCTGGAGGATGTGTC
Source organism: Candidatus Cryptobacteroides sp. (assembly GCA_051878255.1). GTDB lineage: Bacteria > Bacteroidota > Bacteroidia > Bacteroidales > UBA932 > Cryptobacteroides. Next base: position 4,100 of record JBJEJT010000075.1, read on the forward strand.
AGGCCGGGGACGGGTACCGGCAAAGGACGTATGAAACTGAGTTTCGAACCATACGAACTGGAACTCAGGCACACTTTCACAGTGGCATCCTATTCCCGCAAGACCACCCCAGGAGTGCAGGTAAGGATTGAGTATGAGGGGATTACGGGATATGGGGAAGCATCGATGCCGCCATATCTCGGACAGAGTGTCCGGAGTGTATGCGACTTCCTGTCCGGGGTAAACCTCGGACAGTTCAGGGACCCTTTCCTTATGGAGGACATACTCTCCTATGTGGACTCTCTCTCGGAGGGCGACTCTGCGGCAAAGGCAGCCGTGGACATAGCCCTGCACGACCTTGTGGGCAAGCTTCTCGGAGCCCCGTGGTACCGCATCTGGGGACTGGACCCCGCCTGTGCCCCTGACACGACCTTTACCATAGGCATCGACACGCCGGAAGTGGTGAGGGAGAAAACGAGGGAGTGTGCGGACCGCTTCAACATACTGAAAGTGAAAGTTGGTCTGGACAACGACGTGGAGATGATACGGACCATAAGGGAAATCACCGACCTGCCTATGGCAGTGGACGCGAACCAGGGATGGAAAGACAGG
>JBJEJT010000076.1:0-4681 GCA_051878255.1 Candidatus Cryptobacteroides sp.
AAGTGTCCTGTGCCACCACCAGCGGACAGAACATCAGAAGCACAGACACGATGCAGAAAAGACGCCGGACCATAGACTACCTTCCTATCGTTTTCTTGCGTCGGGCGACACGCTCGTCCAAATCCGGAATCTGTCCGTCGTTTTTCTCCTGAGCCTTGTACCAATAGAGGAAAGCCAGGTCATATTCCTTGAGAGCGAACAGCACCTCGGCATAATGGTCCATAATCACCACGCTGTCCTTGCCCCCGTAGAGCATAGCGTGCTTGAAGAAAGGTTTGGCTTCCAGAGCCTTGCCCTGAAGATAGAGTATCCATCCGAATGTGTCGAGATAGGTCGCATTGTCCGGCTCTGCCTCTATGGTCTTCTTGCTCATCGTATATGCCTTTTTCAGGTTCTTGCCCTCGACGGAAAGGTAATACGCATAATTGTTCAGCACATAGACATTGTCCGGATTGTATTTCAGAGCCTTTTCGTATGCCTTGAAAGCATCTTTCGGGCGGGTCATCCTGTAGTAGGCATCGCCCATAGCCGAATATGCCGACACGAGCACCGCACTGTCTTTCGGTGCCTTGCGGATAATGTCCTCACTCAGGCGCACCACCTCGGGATAGTCTTCCAGATAGTTGTAGCCCACTCCCGACAGCATCATAAAATCTGCGATTTCCGGGAATCTGAGTGCTGCCGCCTTGCCCTCTTCCGCAAGTTCCTTCCATTTTCTGGAATACATAAGGCTGTAGAGGTAGGTTGCCAGGAGTTCCGGCTTGTCGGGATTGGTGTCGGCATTGAGCCTGAACAAACCTCCTGCCACGTCCTCCCTGCCTGTACGGTAGTAATAGCCCGCCGCAGTGGCTATGACCGAACTGTCCGAAGGATGTTTGCGGAAACATATGTTCACTGCCGTATCTATGCGCTCCCTGAACGATGTGACGAATTTCGGATCTGTCTTCTGGGTGAGCGCGGAAAGGTATTCGGACTTGGCGTCAGCCGGCACATTGTCGCTGTCCACATAGATGTTGAGCAGGGGGAAGAAGTCGTCATAGCGTCTGGTCATCCTCAAAGCCTCAGCCTTGCCCAGGATTGCCGGAGGGAAATCCTTGTCTAAGGAAAGCGCCTCGTCGTAGTATGCCAGGGCGAGGGAATCCTCGTACATAGACATACGGTAATCGCCCAGGGTGCTGAGTATCATCGGGGAAGAATACTTGCTGTTGTATTGTTCGAGGGACTCGTAACCCTCCTGGGTGCGGTTGGAGGACATCAGCAGGCGGAAACGGTAGATTGCAGAGCCTTCGCTGACCCCAAAGACGTTCTCGATCTCGTCTAAGGTGGAGAGGGCCTTGTCTATATCCCCGGATGCCACGTAAAGTTCCACGAGGTCGTAATACAACTCGCTCTTCTTCGGGAAATCGGACAGCAGCTTGAGATATGTATCGATGGCTTTGGGCAACTGGTTCGTGAATTTATAGACCGCCGCCAGCCTCTGCCTGTACCAGAAATTGGACGGATCCGCCCCGCACGCTTTCAGCAATTCGCTTTCTGCCAGGTCCGTCTCATTGCCTGCGAGGTATGTCAATGCCAGATAATAGTGGGCGGCATCGTATTCCGGACAGGATTCAGTGATGGATTTGAATATGCCTGCGGCTTTCTCGATCTCGCCCTTGCCGTACAGTTCCACCCCGGACAGCAGAATCGGGTCCACCATCTTTGACTGCATACGGTTCTGGGCAAAGGCAGCATCTGCAATGCAGAGAGAAAACAAACAAAACAGTATCCTAAAAAAACTTTTCATCTTCAATTTCGAGTTAGTGCGCAGTCCGTACAGCAAATACGAAGCCGACACGACAAAACGACCGCAAGGGCTACAAATATAACACGCAATTCGTGAAAAAATGCTATTTTTGGGGAAAAATCGACCGGATGCAACGCTGAGGACCGCCGTTGCATCTTCAGTTGTCGGAACAAGCGGTCCGTATCTTCTCGAAAAGTGAGCGAAGACAAGGCCGTAAGTCTGATACGTAAATGTATTCAGGGAGACAGGAAGGCGCAGAGGAAGATGTACGAACTTCTCGCGCCCCGGTTCTTCCCCGTGTGCATCAGGTATGTCGGCGACCGTGCGGTTGCCGAAGACATACTGCAGGAAGGCTTCGTTGCCCTTTTCGCAAAACTGGAAACATATTCAGGCAGCGGGTCATTCGACGGATGGGCGAGGAGGATTTTCATCAACGCATCCCTGATGTACCTCAGGAAGAATGACGTGCTCAAAGACTCCGAGGACATTTCGGAAATCAGAAAACTGAGTTCGGACAGCGGGGATGCACTGGAGAGAATCGGTTTCAAGGAGTTGATCGAAGTGATTGCGACTATGCCTCCGGGGTTCAGGACGGTCTTCAATATGTATGTTATGGAAGGTTTCACGCACAAGGAGATCGCCCAGGAACTTGGGATTACCGAGAGTACTTCAAGAACCCAGTTGAGCAGAGGACGGATTTGGCTGCAGAACAGACTCGAAAAGATGTATGGGAAGCAAAAGTGACAATAAATTTGACGAAAGTTTGAGACAGATGCTCTCCGGGGCTGAGGAAATGCCTCCGGAAAGGGTCTGGGACAGGATTGCTTCGGCTATGGATGCAGAACCTGCGTCTGGCGGGACCATCAGGTCATCGCGGGGCAGGGTTTTCAGGCTGGCCGGGCTCGGACTCGTGTCGGCGGCCGCCGCGGTGGCTGCGTTTTTCCTGCTTCACTCTCCGTCTGAGGAAAATGTGGCTGACACGGATTTGCTTGCCGAGACTCCAGCCACGGAGGAAGTGTCTCCCGTACATCCTGACACATCGGAGGAAATCACTGCCGTAAGGGACGATGCCGGGGAAAGCCGTCCGGAGGTCGGCGTTGCGTATGGGTCTTCCATAAGGGAAGCAGTCTCTGAAACTGCCTCGGTCGCTGAAAGCCGTGTCCCTGAAACAGTGGAAGAAGCCGGACCTGCCGGAGGACAGGAGCCCGGAGATGAATCCGGAATCATCGGAACGGCAAATCCGGCAAAGACGACGCTGCTCGCGGATTCCGATGTCTGGAACGGACCTGAAGAGACAGGAAGCGGGCAGAAACCAGGGCATCACAGCATATATGAACTCTGCATAGGCGGCAACAGTTTCGTGGGTCCGGGCAAAAAGACCGAATCCATCAGGATGATGTCCCAGGGACGTTTCAAAATCCCCACCTCGACGGCTTTCGTGGAAAACAATGACACCGACTACTACTATCTCCCGATGAGTTTCGGAGTGGGAGTCAAGTTCAGGATAGTCAAATGGCTGGACATCGGGATAGGCATCAACTACACCCTGCTTGCCAAGCGCGTCTGCGGCACCTATTATGAATACGACGCCTCGGGAGACCTGGTAAGATTCTGCTCCACCGAACTCAAGAACAGCCAGCATTACATAGGTGTGCCTCTGGACATATATTTCAACATCTTCGGGAACGAGAAGTGGAATACCTACGCCTCCGTCGGGGGATGTATCGAAAAATGCATCCTGAACCATTACAACGGCACCTACGAAGACGTCCCTATCAGCTACAACACCTTCGTGGAGGGCATACAGACTTCCGTGAAAGTGGGTCTGGGAGTGGAGTACAGCCCGGTAAGGTTCCTCGGGATTTATCTTGACCCGAGCCTTAGGTACTATTTCAACAACAACCAGCCGAGAAGCATCCGCACTTCACAGCCTCTGTCATTCGGAGTCGAGGCAGGTCTGAGGTTCAAACTTTAGGAACAAACCTGACCGTCATTTTGCCCCCTCTATGATGTTTCTTGCCAGGCGGTTGGCGCAGATGAAATTCTTGAGAGGCTCGCAGTCGGTTTCGAGTATGGTATGGCGGTCTCCCTGCCAGAGCAGGCTTCCGGAATTGAGAAAGGCGATCTTATCCCCTATTTCCAATATGGAATTCATATCGTGGGTGTTCACGACCGTGGTCATATTGAATTCCTTGGTAATGTCACTGATAAGCCGGTCTATCAGAATGGAAGTGTAGGGGTCGAGACCTGAATTGGGCTCGTCACAGAAGAGGAAAGACGGGTTCAGGGCTATTGCCCTGGCTATCCCCACCCTTTTCTGCATACCTCCGCTGAGTTCGTTGGGATATTTGTCGTCGGAGTCTTTCACATTCACCCTTTCGAGACAGAAACGCGCCCTTTCCTTCATCCTGCCCTCGCTCCAGTCCGTGAAGAAACGCATAGGGAACATCACGTTGCCCAGCACAGTCTCGAAGTCGAAGAGCGCACTTCCCTGGAACAGTATGCCTATTCTCTGGCGCAGAGACTTCTTCTCTTTGTAGGACATCGTAGAAAATGCCGTCCCGTCATAGTAGATTTCCCCTGAATCGGGAGACAGAAGCCCTATGAGGCTTTTCAGCAACACGGTCTTTCCGGACCCGCTCGCCCCTATTATCATATTGCACTTTCCTGCCTCGTACTCCACATTTATGTCGCTGAGCACCTGCTTTCCCTCAAAGGACTTGCACAGATTTTCTACCTTGATCATATCCCAAGTTTCGCAAGTTTTGATTGTTTGAATGAAAGTCCGTCGGAAAGACTTGCGAAACTTTCCCGACGCACTTTCTCTCCATATCAATACAGCATAAGCTGGGTGAGGATGAGGTCGAACATCAGGATGAGGATGCTGGATGCCAC
>JBJEJT010000077.1:0-4653 GCA_051878255.1 Candidatus Cryptobacteroides sp.
TGATTAATTTTCTGCAAAGATACGGGTCTGTAACGACAAATCGTGTCGCTGTAAAAATTATTTGCAAAAAATTTTCTTGCGGAGAGTTTGATACATTCACAATGCAAATGTATCCCGGTCTGGAACCGGGATACAAAGGGACAGCATTGCTGTATGTTTTGTTCTGGAATCACTACATCAGAACCTCCAGCCGAAAGTCGCTACGAGTTTGATGCTTGTACGCAGGTGGCGAATCTCAGGAGAGTAGGGCTGCGGCTCTCCGGTGGCTGCATTGTAGATATAGTCTCCGTATGGCCTGATGTAGCTCATCGGGTAAATCTGCCCAACGGCAGCTATGTCTGCAAAGAATGAACGCGAAGTGATGAATCCCAGACCCACCGAAGCCGTATGCACAGCCATCTCGCTGAACTTCAGTTTAACCAAGGAGTTGTCCACGATGTCATATTTCTTTCCTGAGGTCTGGAAGCCATAGCCGGCTCTGACGTACATAAAGCTCAGGGGACGGATTTCGCCTCCTATCCTCAGATTGTGCCCCACGCCGCAGCGGCTGCGTATGTCTTGGTTCAAATCGTAGAATGCTCCATCAGTGCGGTAATTGCCGTTCTCGTAATACCGTATGCTTCCATAGTTGCTCAGTTCATAGTCCGCACTGACAAGTCCGAAATTCCCGAAAGTCCAGGCGAGACCGAAGTTTGCCCTCATCGGACTTCTCAACTGGTAGTTCATAACGGCACTTTTGAAATCTTCGTAGCCACTGAAGGCATTCACATCGTATTTTGCAGTGCTTGAAACCCCATAGCTGCTCGCCATATACATTATGGTAGGCGTCTGGATGGCAGCACCTATCCTCAAGCCTTTGTAAGGTGTCACGATGATTCCGAATTTGCCATACACTCCGGTTCCGGAAGTGGAGGAAGAGAATGTGTTCTTGGCAGAGATGAAATGGGTGACGGTTTGTTCCCCGGTCTCATCGTCATTGAATACGATGTCGAAATCGTCCGGGTCCACTGCCTTTTCCTCTATGTATGAATTGCTGTCGTAACGCAGACGCACGGCTCCGATGTTCACACCGAGATAGACTATGTCGGAGATATTCATTCCGGCGTTGATGATGTAATCGCTTTTGTAGCCGGACGTGCTCTCGCTGTAGGTCTGGTTCACTCCGTTCTGTCCGAGTCGGATTTTTCCGTTTTCATCCTCGTATTCGCTTATGCCGATGAAATTGTTCCCGCCCATACTTGCAATCGCCCCGCTTCTATAACCGGTTGCAACTCTCCAGTCTTCAATCGCAAGCCTGTCATAAATCGAGTCGTCGAGAAGGTCTGAGGTTGAAAAATATCCGTCTTCGGCAAGGTCCTGTGCCCTGGCTGCCAACTGACCGAATGCAGAGGTGTTGGTGTTTGTCCCCAGGGCATAAGGCGCGGAATTGTATTGTGCCGTATTGTTGATTACAAAGCCGAGGCTCCAGTTCATCACTCCTCTCCGTCTCCCTGTGTCGAAGTTGAGTGAAATGCCGAGGTTAGGCAGTGTGACCCCGGTCTTGGCGTTGAATACTTTGTTCTGGAAACTGCCGTAGCCATCCGGTGTGACACTTCCCTTGGTGCCGTTGAGGCTGAAATCCATTCCGGGTGTGATTGTGAACTGGAAACATCTCGCGACTGCCGAACCTGCCGGGTTTATGCCTATGGAACCGAGGTCTCCTCCCAGGGCAGTGAAAGCGTTGCCCATTGCCATAGTCCTTGCCGTGCCCTGATAGTCGTTTTCACTGAACATCAGTCCGGAATCAAGGTCCTGGGCGGATAAGGCTCCACACAGAAGTATTGTCGAGAGTGATATGATTGTCTTTTTCATACTGCTTTATCTTCTTGAGGACGATGCTCTGCTGGAACTTCCGGATGAACTGTGACCTGAGGAACCTCCGCCGGAGTGCGTGCTGCCCGAATAGCTGCCAGAGGAACTTGGACGGGTGTAGCTGCTGGAAGAACTTCTGCTGTAACTTTCGCTGGTCCTGGCTGTCGAGCTGCTTCTGCTTGAAGTGGAGGCAGCTGAGGAACCCGTGCTTCTGACCGTGCTGCTCGGACGGCTGTAGGTCGCAGTCGTGCGGGTCGTGGATGATGTCTTGCCTGAGGTGCGTGTCGTGGATGACGATGTGCTTGCAGGACGGGTCGTGGACGACGACGTGCCCGTAGGACGGGTCGTGGACGACGATGTGCCCGCAGGACGGGTGGTGGATGACGATGTGCCCGCAGGACGGGTGGTTCTCGCAGTCGTGCCGGTGTTGCGGGTCGCAGACGAGGCAGGTGTACGGGTTGCCGTCTGCTCCGTCGCCGTCTGGGATGCCGGTCTGGTCGTCCGGGTTACCGGGGTCAGGCGGCTGGTGCCGGATGACTTGGTGGATACTGTACTTGTCGTGGTCCTGCCCGGTCTGGAAGCCGTGCCGGCGGTGGTCCTGGTGACGGCTTTGGTGTCCCCGGTGAATCTTGACGAGGATGAAGTCCTGGTGGCTGTACTTGCAGATGAAGCCACGCTGGTATTGCGGTGGCTGCCCAATGTGGAGCCGACGCCTCCGCCGCCAAAGGACAGGCTGGCAGGATTCGGACGCGGCCTGTTGTCTTTGTGTGCCGGAGGAGGACAAGGGGCGCAGTGAGGGTGTCCGTAATACCACGGGTCGTAAGGTCTGCGGTAATACCACGGATCATAGTAGGCGTATCCGTACCACGGGTCGTACCTGTACCACGGGTCATAATACCTGTACCAAGGGTCATAATATCCATAGTATCGCGGACCGTACCACGGGTCATAGAAGCCGTAGCGGTACGGGTATCCGTAGTAAGTCCATCTGTAGGACGGCAGCCAGCTGTCCGAGATTATCACAGTGTTCCAATAAGGGTCCACTGTGACATTGACCTGGGCAGGGTCGTATGCCACGATTGCACTGCTGCCTGAGATTTCGAACTTCTGGGCGAGATATATGTTCTGGGTGGACGTCGCAGGCTGGCTCTGTTCCGTCTCCCTCGCGTCAATCAGTTCCCCGAGTGTCGCTTCCGCAAGTTCGTCACTGGTTTCTTTAGCCTGTGCTATGTCCACGACGGCGACGGTGTTCGCTGGACGTGTATAGTAGATCCCGTCAGAATATCCGGTTGTCTGTGCCGAAGTCCCACAGGAGGAAATCGCCCAGAGGCAAACTGCCAAAGCGGCTATTCCCGGCACTCCTGAACTATAAGCTCTCTTCGTCATCATAATTCCATATTTTTTATTAACTTCGCAGCGCGGAAAGCGCTCTGCCGGAAACACCGGCGCATCAAGGCTTCGCATTGCAAATAACATACCTTCGCAGGTTCCTGCCCTATCGAGGCACCACAGACGCGAAGCGTGCAATTACAAATATAAAAACTTTTTGATATAATGGCAAAGGAAGTTACAAAGAGGTCTGAGAACTACTCGCAGTGGTACGACAACCTCGTAGTCAAGGCTGACCTGGCGGAGCGTTCCGCCGTGAGGGGCTGTATGGTCATCAAGCCTTACGGATATGCAATCTGGGAGAAGATGCAGCATATCCTGGACAAGAAATTCAAGGAGACAGGTCATCAGAACGCATATTTCCCGCTTTTCATCCCGAAATCGTTCCTCAGCCGCGAGGCGGAGCACGTGGAGGGGTTCGCAAAGGAATGTGCGGTGGTTACCCATCATCGCCTTATGAAAGACCCTGATGGCAGCGGAGTTGTCGTGGACCCTTCTGCCAGACTTGAAGAGGAACTTATCGTGCGTCCGACTTCCGAGACCATAATATGGAACACCTACAAAGGCTGGATTACATCCTGGCGTGACCTCCCCATACTCTGCAACCAGTGGGCGAACGTGGTGAGATGGGAGATGAGGACCCGTCTTTTCCTGCGCACAGCCGAATTCCTCTGGCAGGAGGGGCATACCGCACACGCGACCCGCGAGGAAGCCGAGCAGGAGGCTCAGAAGATGGTGAATGTCTATGCGGACTTCGCAAGGAACGTGATGGCGTTGCCGGTCGTCGTGGGACACAAATCCCCCAACGAAAGGTTTGCCGGAGCACTCGACACCCTTACCATCGAGGCTATGATGCAGGACGGAAAGGCTCTCCAGGCAGGCACTTCGCATTTCCTCGGACAGAATTTCGCCAAGGCTTTCAATGTGCAGTTCACGAATAGGGAAGGGAAGCAGGAATACGTCTGGGCGACATCCTGGGGCGTTTCCACCCGTCTTATGGGTGCGCTGATTATGGCTCACGGAGATGACAACGGGCTCGTCCTTCCGCCTGCCCTCGCCCCTATCCAGGTGGTTATGGTGCCTATCTACAAGACTGCGGAGGACCACGATGCCATCATCGCGAAGATGAACGAAATCAAGTCCGAACTCGAAAAGGCTGACATCAGCGTGAAAATTGATGACAGGGACACCCTCCGTCCGGGCTTCAAGTTCGCAGAGTGGGAACTCAAGGGAGTTCCTGTCCGTATTGCTATGGGACCTCGCGACCTTGCCGAAGGCACATTGGAAATCGCACGCAGAGACACGGGAGAGAAGACTTCCATCGCCAGGGAAGGAGTTGCGGAGCACATCTCGAAATTGCTCGGTGACATTCAGGAGAACATATATCAGAAGTCCCTCTCTTTCCGTGATGCC
>JBJEJT010000078.1:0-4653 GCA_051878255.1 Candidatus Cryptobacteroides sp.
GACAGGAACATACCTTTTCTGGAGGGAGTATTTGAACCCTACTGTGAGGTTTCATACGTGGCAGGAAAAGAAATCACGAGGGCGGATCTCGTGGATGCCGACGCATTGATAATCCGCACCCGGACCCGTTGTGATGCAGCCCTGCTGGATGGCACCCCGGTCAAGATAATCGCGACGGCGACCATAGGCACCGACCATATCGACTTCGACTATTGCGACGCGCACAAAATCGAGGTCCACAACGCCCAGGGCTGCAACGCCGGCGGGGTGGCTCAGTATGTCTTCTCTGCTCTCTTCGGAGTGGCAGCACGCAAGGCTATGCTGTTGAAAGGCAATGCGATGGGCATAATAGGTGTCGGGCACGTGGGTTCAATCGTGGCTGATATGGCACGCAAACTCGGGTTCAGGCTTTTCCTCTGCGACCCACCACGTGCCGCGGCTGAGGGACCTGAGGGCTTCTGCACCCTTGAAGAACTGTTGGACAACTGCCAGATTGTGACTATGCACACTCCCCTCGACGAGACCACCAGGGCTATGGCGAATGACAATTTCTTCAACAGGATGCTGCCCGGTGCCATTTTCATAAATGCCTCGAGAGGCGAGGTCGTGGATGACGGGGCTCTCAAGAGACATATCCCGAAACTCGGTGCAGTGGTGATAGACACCTGGAACCACGAGCCGGACATAGACCCTGAACTGGTGGATATGGTGGACATAGCGACCCCGCACATTGCCGGCTATTCCTATCAGGGCAAGCAGAACGGTACGGCAATGGCTGTGAGGGCTGTCGCACGGCATCTCGGCATAGTCCAGCTGTATGATTTCTATCCTCGTTCCGACTATGCTGACGAGCAGCCACTCAAACTGAACGTGGAAGGGATGAGCCAGGGGGAGATCGCTGCCATCTTCCAGTACAACTATCCGGTTTTCACTGACGACTTCATCCTCAGGATGAATCCCGACCAGTTCGAGAAGATTCGTTCCGACTACAAATACCGCCGCGAATTCTATCTGTAGTATCTGTAAATTATTTTGCAGAAACAAAAATATGCGCTACTTTTGCACCCTGTTTGACAGTTGTGTCAGACAATAGTGTTTGGCAGTGTTGTCAGAAATGGTGCAATTATGTTCAGATTAGGTGTAGATATCGGCTCCACTACGGTCAAGATGGTTCTCGCCATAGACGGAAGCGGAAAATCAGTTTATGAAAGTTATCGCCGGCACAAGACTAATGTGCTGGAATGTGTCATAGATGAATTGGAGAAAATCAGGGAACTGACAGGCTCGGAGGATGAGATTCTCGTGTGCGTGACCGGTTCCGTTGGGATGGGGGTGGCGGAAAGGTACGGGCTGCCGTTCATCCAGGAAGTGGTGGCTACGGACAATTACATCCGGAGGTTCGTGCCCCAGACGTCCACTATGATAGACATAGGAGGGGAGGATGCGAAAATCGTGTTCTTCGATGGTGGCAAGGCTTCCGACTTGAGGATGAACGGCAACTGCGCCGGTGGTACGGGTGCTTTCATCGACCAGATGTCCATCCTCCTGAAAGTCACTCCCGAAGAACTCGGGCAGCTTGCCGAGAAATCCACCAGGACTTATCCCATCGCCTCCCGTTGCGGAGTGTTCTGCAAGACCGACATCCAGAACCTGATTGCCCGGAACGTGCCCCGGGAAGATATCGCAGCCTCCATTTTCCACGCTGTTGCGGTCCAGACCGTCACCACTCTCGCCCACGGGCACGACATCAAATCCCCGGTGCTTCTTTGCGGAGGACCCCTGACTTTCATCCCGGCTTTGCGGAAAGCCTTTTCGGAGTATCTCGGGACTGAGTTCATACTTCCGGAAAAGGCAAATGTGATTACAGCCTGGGGTACGGCTCTTTCGGGAGAGGCAAGGACAATCCGTCTCTCCGGACTCATTGAGAAGATGCGCCGTCCGGATGAGACCCCTGCCCCTACTTCCGTACTGGGGAAACTCTTTGCCTCCGAATCGGAATATGAGCTTTGGACGGCTGCCAAATCTGCCACATCGGTCCCTGAGGGGGAACTTGTGCCAGGGGAGATGAGCTGTTTCATAGGCATCGATTCCGGTTCCACCACGACCAAGATCGTAGTGCTGGATGTGGAGGGCAGGATAGTTTTCTCCCATTATTGTGAAAACGGGGGAAATCCGGTGCGCAGCGTTGCAGATGGTCTGAAGCGGCTGTCCGAACTGTGCCGGGAAAGGGGAACGGTGCTGAAAGTGGAATCGTCCTGCTCAACAGGATATGGCGAAGACCTCATCAGGGCCGCATTTTCTATGGATTCCGGAATTGTCGAGACCATAGCCCACTACACGGCTGCAAAACAGATTGACCCGATGGTGTCGTTCATTCTCGACATAGGCGGTCAGGATATGAAGGCATTGTTCGTGAACGGGGGAAGGATAGACATGATTGAAGTCAATGAGGCTTGCTCTTCCGGATGTGGTTCGTTCATAAGCACTTTCGCCAAATCTTCCGGGCTTTCCGCAGAGGAATTCGCCCGTCTCGCCCTGTTTTCCGAATCGCCCTGCGACCTGGGCACGAGATGTACCGTCTTTATGAATTCCAAGGTTAAGCAGGTGTTGAGGGAGGGTGCCACCACAGCCGACATATCTGCCGGACTTGCCTATTCCGTTGTCAAGAATTGCCTGTATAAAGTGTTGAGGCTCAAGGATAAGTCTGAATTGGGAGGCAGGATAGTGGTGCAGGGAGGCACTATGCGCAACGATGCCGTGGTGCGTGCCCTCGAACTGCTTACCGGAGCCACGGTCTCACGCAGCAGTTGTCCCGAACTGATGGGAGCCTATGGATGTGCCCTGTATGCCAGACGCACGGCGGCAGGAAACAGCACCACCATCGAGGCTATGTTGGACAGTTCGGTTTATGAAAGCAGGACAGTTAATTGCAGGGGTTGTGAGAACAACTGTGCAGTTACCAAATACAAGTTCCTCAGCGGCAATGTCTATCATTCCGGGAACAGGTGCGAGAACGTGTTCTCGTCCGGGAGGGGCACTGGACTGAGGGGACGCAATGCCTATGAGAAAAAACGTCAGCTGCTTTTCGACAGGCAGGGGGATCCGGAAAACCCCATTGCCACCGTGGGCATACCGCGCTGCCTGAATATGTTTGAGGAATTTCCGTTCTGGCACAGCCTGTTTACGGAATGCAACATACGGGTGGTGCTTTCTCCACTGTCTGAATACGGGCATTATGAACAGTGCTCATCCAAAGTGATGTCCGACAATCTCTGTTTTCCGGCAAAGGTGGTCCACAGCCACATTGCCAAACTCGCCTCGATGGGCGTGGACAGGATATTTATGCCTTTCACGGTGTTCGAACAGATGGACAGCCGCACCCAGAACAGCTACAACTGTCCGGTGGTGGCAGGTTATTCGCAGGTGGTGCTTGCGGTGCAGTCCGGTTCCGTGCCTATCGACACCCCTTCTATCACTTTCAAGGACAGGGACTGTCTCGAAAAGGAATGTGTGGAGTACCTGTCTTCATACGGCGTCGGCAAATCCACCGTCAAGAAGGCTGTCAAGAAAGCCCTCGAAGCCTATCGCAACTACGCTGATGAAATGGCGAAGTATGATGACGGACTGCTCAGGGAGGCGTTGGAGGCAGGGCAGACTGTGATTCTGCTTGCCGGAAGACCTTACCACTCCGATGCTCTGATTCAGCATAAGGTTTCGGAGATGATTGCCTCGCTGGGGCTATGTGTCATAACGGACGACATAGTCCGGAACAAGGACCTCTCCCTGGATGATTCCGGGATGTTGCCGCAGTGGTCATTCATCAACCGCATCGCAAAGGCTGCCGTCTGGGCGGCATCACAGGGTCCTCAGGTGCAGTTTATGCAACTGACTTCATTCGGATGCGGTCCTGACGCATTCGTACTGGACGAAATCCAGGATGTCCTGCAGAGGGCAGGGAAGAACCTGACGATACTCAAAATCGACGATGTGAACAACGTTGGTTCATTGAAACTGCGGGTGCGTTCCCTTATCGGAAGCCTGGAGTATGCCGGAAACGGCACTTCATCGGCAGAGGCAGTGCACCTGCCCCCATACACGGATGAACACAGGAACAGGACAATCATTGTCCCTTTCTTCACTCCTTTCATATCCCCACTCATTCCTGCCATCGTCTCGCTTGCGGGCTACGAGGTGGAAAATCTGCCGGTTGCGGACAACGAGTCGGTGGAATGGGGGTTGAAATACTCCAACAACGAAATCTGCTATCCTGCCACACTCGTAGTCGGGGACATTGTGAAAGCTTTCCGAAGCGGGAAATACGACCCGGACAAGACTTGCGTGGCAATGACCCAGACAGGAGGCCAGTGCAGGGCAAGCAATTATCTTTCGCTCATAAAAAAGGCTCTCGTGGCAAACGGCTATGTGAATACTCCGGTGGTTTCGGTTTCGCTTGGCAGCGGAATTGACAACTATCAGCCAGGATTCAGGGTGAACTGGATGAAGATTCTCCCTGCCGCCCTTTCTGCCATCCTGTTCAGTGACTGTCTTGCGAGATGCTACCACGCGGCTGCGGTAAGGGAAAAAGTTCCCGGTACGGCGGATGAAATCAAGGACAGGTACCTTTCGATGGCTGAGGGTCTGGTACGGGCGAAC
>JBJEJT010000079.1:0-4620 GCA_051878255.1 Candidatus Cryptobacteroides sp.
GGAAAGAATCAGAGCAAAACCGTCAAGGTGAGCGTTGAGACTTTGCCTCTCACAAAAATGAGCATCAAAGATGGCGCCCAGCCGGTATGGACTGCGGGAGAGGAAGCCGTCCTCATTTCCACATCAGACTACACGGTCGCTGCCACCTCAAAACTCAATGCTCCCGACATTGCATCCGGTGGCAGCAAAGCAACTTTCACTTTTGATTCTGTTCCTGAAGGCAACTACCGTATCATCTCGCCTGCATCATCTTCGATTTCTTCCACAGGAGTTGTGTTCAGCATATCTGCAAGCCAGACCCAGAAAGAACTCGGCATCTCAGGAAGCCGTGCCTGCCTTATCGGAGGTGCGAAAGGCGATGCAGACATCGTAGTGGGTTCCGGGACGGACTACGAAGCCTCGCTGACCCTCGCAGGAGCAATCCTCCAAATCAATGTCTTTGACAGTTCCAATCCGACCGGAGAGAAAATCAAGAGTGTTTCCATCAACGCCCCAGGCGGGAAGTTGAGCGGGAACATCACGGTTGGCTATGACGGACAGGTCAAATCCGTATCCGGCAGTGGCAGCACTGTGAGCGTTTCAGTGGACAATCCTGAAATAGTCGTTGCCGAAGAGGCTTCAGCCAAAGGTATCTACGCAGCCGTCGTACCTGCGAAAATATCTGCCGCTGAATCAGGTTCAGTGAATTATACGGTCGTTACAGACGGGTCTGTGTACGAATTTGCGATGACAGAGGCAGTTGAATGGGAGGCAGGGTATGTCAGCACCGTGGACATAGACCTTGCAAATGCGACCAAGATTGAACGTCAGGCTCCGATTATCTCTTCGACACATCCTCAGGCAAAGGGGGACCTGACGATGACGGAGACCGAGCCGGGTGTCTATACTGTCGGGCATATATGGCTCAGCGGTCAGGACTATTCCATATATTTCGCTGCCGGCAACAGCGGGTTCTACTACAATGCCCTGAACGGATGGGTGTCTTCTGAAGACTGTGAATTTGACGTTGTTTACTCAAATGAACCGGTCGCACTGAATATTCAGCAATATGGAGGCAAGAATTATTCGGAGAAATACTATACCGTCATTCTCAACACCAACACGATGAAGTTGAAGATGGTTCAGGACAAGGGGGAACGCTTCTGGATTGCCGGGGACAATCTCAGTTGGGATTTGATGAAATATGAAATGGATGTGGATAAGGCATCAGGCAAAGCCGTCTGGTCCGGATATCTGAAATCAGGCTCTTTCAAAATCCACGGTGAGAATCTTTGGTTCGATGAGGAAGGCAATGCGACCTGGACGGGTCCCAACAACAAGACAGGTGCCGGGGAGTGGTATTTCCTGGATGACTCCCGTGAAAACGGAATCAGTATGAATGCCGATGCCGACAAGAAGTGGAACATCTCCGAAGCAGGCTATTACAGCCTTGAATTCGACTATAAGTCAAGTCCTATGACTTTCACTGTCACAAAGGAAGAAAGTCTCTCCCTCAAAGTCAATGGAAAGGAGATGACCTATTCAGGCAGCAATGAATACAGCATCACCACCACCTTTACCCAGGGCGAGGATTTCGTGCTTTCCGGCTGCAAGAACCTCGAATATGTGAAGATGGACCCGGATTTCCTCAAGGACGGCAAGTTCAACGCAGTTGATGGGACATATACCTTTATCCTGCACTTGCAATCACACGATGCCACCTGGACAGCAGACGGTCAGACTCCGACCAATTCCTGGACACTATTCAAGGGTATCAAGACCGATGGTGTTTACTCAACTTTGATTCTTTCCGGAGAAGGTGTTGCAAATCTTTCAATCAACAGTTGTGTCGGATGGACTTGTGAGGCACAGAACCAGCCATTTATGGCAGAGGTCGAGGACAATGTCTACCAGTTTACCGGCCGTTATAAGGAAAGCTGGTGGCACCTCGAGCCTTACGACAGGTGGGCAAGCACTCTGAAGTTCAAGTATTATGGAAATATCTGGTGGGGTGCAGGCATTGTGAATGGTGTAAATCTCGTCGATAACACAGGCAAGATAAGCCAACTCAGCAGCGGTGACCTTTCTTGGACATCCAGCAGCGAAAAGTGGGAAGACTGGGGTACATACCGTATGACGGTGGATATGAACACCGACCCTCAGACCGTCACTTTTGACAAATTGTGAATACCCGTAATCGTCGGGCATATCCAGGGTGTAGTGTTTTGAACTTTTTTTTCATTGGGGATGCCCTTTTTTCAAGGGTATCCCCAATTTTTTGTGTCTATATAGACAAAAGGCATCTTCTATTATGGATAAATATTTGGATTTGTTCATCCAGTCATTCCGGGACGAACTCACAGAGGAAGACAAGATTCGACTTGCGAAACTTTTGGAGGACGATGGCATTGCCGGAAAGTATGAACATTATAGGAAAATCTGGAACCAGGCAACTGCAAAGGGAAAGTCAGTTACGCCTGAATCGGAAAAGACCTGGTGCCGACTTGACACCGGAATCAGGAAATCCGGCAGGAGCCGCCGTATGCTCCGGCTCGTCAGCGCTGTCGCATCCGTTTCCGTCGTCGCGGCAGCCCTTGCGGTAATTCTGATTTTCAAGAGGTCTGACAATTACAGTTTCAGCGAAGACCTCCTTACCGAGGCTGCATCTGCGGAGTGGGAAGTCGCCACTTCCGACAAAATAGTTTTCAGAACATCGGAGGGGAAATACTATTCTGTGGATTCCAGGCAGGCTGAGATTTCCCAGAAAGAAGACGGCAGCATTTCCATAAACTCCGTACTTCTGGGGAGCAAACCCGGCAATGGTTACAACAGGGTCAGGGTTCCACGTGGCAAGATGGCTCATCTGAACCTCGCCGACGGGACCAAAGTTTTCCTGAATGCCCTTTCGGAGATAACTTTCCCGTCCGAATTCTCCGGGACCCAGAGAATGGTGTATCTCTCGGGAGAAGCCTATTTCAATGTAGCAAGGGACGAGCAAAGACCCTTTACAGCCTTGTCGGACAAAATGAATGTCTCCGTTCTCGGCACGAAATTCAATTTTTCAGTTTCGGATGAGACTGCCGTCGTCACTCTCGTCACAGGAAAGGTACAGGTGGAGACAGACTTGTCGGAGCCTTGTGTGCTTCTTCCAAACCAGCAGATCGCATTTCAAAACGGAAAACTTGAGGAGGTCAGGTCCGTGGATGTGGAATCGGTCATATGCTGGACATCGCACAAGATTATTTGCGAGGACCTGAAGATAACCGACGTATTTGAAAGGCTTTCTCAATACTTCGACAGGGATTTTGTCTGTCGTGATTCGCTGGATGACGTTTCCATAAGCGGGAAACTCGACCTGACAGAAAGTCTGGACAATCTTCTGGAGACCATTGCTTTCGTGGCTCCGGTAAGTTTCACGGAGTCGGATGATGCCATTGTCGTCACAAGAGTGGACTAATTACAAACTAACTAAAAAACATAATTATGAACTACAAAAAACCTGAAATCTTTTCAGTTGGGGGGGGGGATAATCGTGGAACGTGGCTTTGCCGCGTCTTTCGATTCATCCACTAAGCAAATCTACTATGGAACCGGAGAGTCGGACGACGAATTCACGAAATCATCAACCATTTAACACCAAGAGCAGTATGAAAAAAACTTTGATAATTGCTGCCGCAGTGGCAGTGGCTACTGTTTCTTGCCAAAATGAAAAACTTGGAACCGAACAGAGCAGAAGCATAAAAGTGGCTGCCGAGACCTTGCCTGTGACAAAGGCAAGTTTTCAAGACGGCATTGACCCTATATGGACGGTTGGAGAGACAGCCTCGCTTATTTCAGTATCGGATTACTCGATAAAAGCATCATCCTCGCTCGAATCATCGAACATTGCTGCAGATGGCAGCAAGGCGTGGTTCATTTTTGACACGGTTGATGACGGCAGTTACAGAATCGTCTCGCCTACGCCTTCTTCCGCATCAGAATCAGGTGTGGTGTTCAGCATATCTGCAAGCCAGACTCAGGATGAACTCGGCATCTCCGGAAGCCGTGCGTGCCTGGTGGGAGGGCTCAAAGCAGGTGATGGGGTTTTGTCTGACATCGAAGTGAGTACCGGAACCACTTTGTATGAAGCCTATTTCAAACTTGCCGGCGCCCTTCTTCAGTTCAACATTTACGACAGTTCCAATCCTACGGGAGAGCAAATCAAAAGTGTCACCGTGACTGCAACGGATGCAAACTTGAGTGGGGATATTACTGTGGGTTATGACGGAGGATTCCAATCTGTCGCACAAGGAGGAAACAGTGTGACAGTAACCGTCGGGAATCCTGAAATTGTCGTTGCAGACAAGGCATCTGCAAAAGGCATCTATGCAGCAATCGTTCCGGTGACCGTCCTTGCAAATGAGTCTGGTTCCGTGAAATATACGATAATAACGGACGGCTCCGCCTACGAGTTCACATCCAAGTCTGGAAAGGATTGGAAAAACGGATTTGTGAATCCGATATCCATTGACTTGGCTTGTGCAACCAAGATTGAGCGTCAGGCACCGATAATGTCTTCGACACATCCTCAGGCAACGGGTGACTTTACGATGACGGAGACCGAGCCGGGTGTCTATACTGTCGGGCATATATGGCTCAGCG
>JBJEJT010000080.1:0-4619 GCA_051878255.1 Candidatus Cryptobacteroides sp.
CCATACCACAAAGGTAACTAGACTTATTTTATCAACCTACTTTTTTCGTTGAGCCAGAGTATCCTAATGAGAAACTTCGCAGCGATAGATTTCGAGACGGCGAATGAGCAACCGTCGAGCGTATGCTCCGTGGGAGTGGTGATTGTGCGTAACGGGAAAATCGTGGATTCGTTCTACAGTCTCATCCATCCGGAACCGGAATACTACCAGTGGTTCTGCCAACGGGTCCACGGGCTGGGTCCCGAGGATACGGATGAAGCCCCTGCATTCCCCTGTGTATGGAAGAAAATTGAGAAACTAATCGAGGGGCTTCCGCTGGTGGCGCACAATTCCGGATTCGACGAGCGCTGTCTGAAAGCGGTGTTCAGGATCTATCAGATGGACTACCCCGACTATGTATTCCACGACACCCTTGCGGCATCCCGCAGGCATTTCGGATACCGGCTGCCGAACCATCAGCTCCAGACGGTCGCCGCAGCCTGCGGCTATGACCTCGTGAACCACCATCACGCCCTCGCAGATGCCGAAGCCTGCGCGGCGATAGCTATGGAACTGCTATAGGAGGACGTTACAAACGAATCTCCGCTGATCAGATTTGGCCTGATAGTTTTCCTGCCTCTCCGTCAATTCTTTCGTTGAGTTGTTCTAACGCCGGATTTTGTAACCTCACGGCAAGTCCAGAAAAGAATCGGATTAGATTTCAATTTTCCCAATCCAAGCAAATGAATCCGATGGATTCCATACCTCATTCAACTTATATTCAGTCTCTGGTGTACACGTTAGGAATATAGTGCATTGCCTTCTGTCGATATGGTAGTCACCTAAAAAAATATCTTCGTTTTTCCAAGCGTGGACAAGAATGTTCCCCACATAATAAGGATCATCAAATATGCTTCTATCCCCATCTGGTAACTCAGTGATGTGCTCAATAATGACTATTGGATTATTCTCTTTCTCAATTGTTCTCGCAAGTGAAACCATCCAACTACAAGCATCACCTTTTCGAAGACTACGGCAATCAATCGAGTAAATCTTTCTGTTTCTATGCACCTCAATGTTCGGACAATCCGGGATATTACTGAAATCCATGCATTCAGAAATCTCCTGTTTCAGTCTGTCAGAGAACGAAGATAATATGGAATCTTCAACAATGACTCCTTTTACTGTAGGACTAAGTAATCTTTTCAATTTCTTAATTCTATCGATATTTTTTTAATGTAAGAACCATCCTCAATGGTATTTAAGTCAATAAGTCCCATAAAAAAATCACCTGTCTCCAGTCCCAATGACTTAAAATAATGTTGATATTATGCAGAAAGTGTGGACTGAAAGCATATTTTGCAGACCAACCATAACAATGCCTCCGAATGAATTTCCTAGGTTCATCTGCGAGAATAAACTTACACTTCCCGTGTCAGTATTTCCGGCAATTTTAAGAATTTAATTTCAATTAGACAAGAACGGCTGTGTATTTCCGCCATATAATTATCTTTGCATCAGATTCCTGGAACTGCCACGGCTAAAACCGTCAGGGAAATGGAGCCTGTCAAAGAACAAACATCATATCAACTATGCCGAAGAATATCCCGATAGCATCGTCCGACCCTGCCGTGGAGACGGTTCATCCCGGCTTTGAAAGTCAGAAGTCTCCGAGAATTGGCAAAGTACGGAGAAAGGAGAGGATTGTCATAAATTGCGGGGACGGATACAGGATGAAAGTCCTCATATACCGTCCAGACAGCTCCGGAGACAGTCCCTCCACCGGTGTGCTCTGGATTCACGGCGGCGGATACATCACCGGGATGGCAGCTATGGCAGGGATGATGGGGATGGGACCGAGGTTGGTGAGGGACTGCGGATGCGTCGTGCTGAGCCCGGAATACCGTCCCGGAAGAAGGGGCAGATACCCTAACGCATTGAATGACTGCTATTCCGCCTTGAAATATATGCTGGAACATTCCGACGTACTTGGCATCCGGCGGGACCAGATCTTCGTGGGAGGCGAAAGCGCCGGGGGAGGACTATGCGCGGCGCTCTGTATGCTTGCACGGGACAGGAAAGAAGTGAACATTGCATTCCAGATGCCCCTCTACCCTATGATAGATGACAGGGACACCGAGTCGTCGCGCGACAACCACAACAAGGTGTGGAACACCACGCTGAACCACCTGGGCTGGAAAACCTATCTCGGAGAATTGTACGGGACAGACGATGTGCCGGCATACGCCGCTGCTGCCCGTCAGACAGACTTCAGGAATCTCCCTCCAGCCTACACTTTCGTATGCACGGGAGAACCGTTCTACTGCGAGACTGTAAGTTTCGTGGAAAGGCTGAGGGCGGCAGGAGTGGATGCTGGTCTTGACATCTATGAAGGACTCTATCACGCATTCGATATGCTTCAACCCCGAAAGGCAGTGTCCGCAGTTGCAATCAGGAAGTTCCTGGCAGCTTTCGAGAGAGCCAGGGAAACCTGTTTTGCAGACAACGGATAGTCGTGCAGGCTACCTGTGTTTCTTGCTCCATTCAGTCGGGAGGCAGCCCATATATTTCTTGAAGCAGGTGGCAAAATAAGACGGCGTGCTGAAACCCACCCTGTCACTGATTTCGGCGATGCTGTAGCGTCCGTCCTCGAGCAGACGGCAGGCTTCCTTGAAGCGCACCTTGCGTATGAAATCAAGCGCAGACTCCCCGGTAAGGGACTTGAGCTTGAGGTGCAGGTTGGAACGGCTCATATTCATCTGCTCCGCAAAATCTTCAGTGGAAAACTCCGCATTGTCTATGTTCCTCTCCACCACCTCGACCGCTTTCTTCAGTGTCTGCTCATCCAGGGCATTGAATCCGAGTTTCTCAGGCTCGATCTCCAGCGAGGAGGAAGTCCTGTCCAGCATACGTGTGAGGGTCCTCATCACATTGCGGATTTTCGCCACCAGGAGGGTAAGCGAGACAGGCTTTGGCGTGAAATCGTCCGCCCCTGCCTTCATAGCCTCCAGATGATATTCCCTGTCCACCCTCGTGGAGACCATAATCACAGGAATATGCGCAGAATCAGAACTGTGCTTGACCGTGTAACAGAATTTCAGACCGTCCATAACCGGCATTGACAGGTCCGTGACAATCAAATCCGGTCTGAACTCCTTCATCTTCTCCAGGGCATCCGCCCCATTGGCTGCCTGCTCTACGATGAAATACCTCGAAAGACCCCGTGACATATATTTCCGAACCTCGTCGTTGTCCTCCACCACAAGCAGTTTCACATTCATAGTCGCAGTCTTTGTCTCCTCGTCACCTTCTTCGAGGTCGGTGGCGTCATCTATGAACATATCCCTCGCCCGGATTGCCCTGAGTTCGGCGTTTTCGTCATCAGGAGCGATCTCTTCCTCAGAATAGACGCTCAGGTTCTGCGGGAAAGTCACAGTGAAAGTGCTGCCCTTTCCGACTTCGCTGTCGAGTGTTATGGTGCCGTGGTGCAGTTCCACAAGCCTGTTTACCAACGACAGCCCGATGCCGCTGCCCACACGGTCCTGCCCCAAACGGTAGAAACGTTCAAAAATGCGGTCCCTCTCCCCCTCCGGGATACCGGCTCCCGTATCGCGCACTTCCAGCACCATATTGTCCGGAGTGAGGGTCGCACTCACGCTGATTCTGCCAGTATCGGTGTATTTGAAAGCGTTGGAAAGCAGATTGGTAAGTATGAGTTCGAGATACTGCCCGTCCACATAGGGGGTCTTGCCCTCCAAGTTACCCACATAACTGTATTTCAGTCGCTTGCGTATAGCCAATTTGTCATAGTAGGAACAGATTTCCCTGATGATTTTCCAGGCGTCTTCCCTGTGTACCTTGAGTTTGAACACATCCAGTTCCGCACGTCTGTAATCCATCAGTTGGTTTACCAGATGCAGGAGCCTCTGTGCATTCCTCTCCACATAGCGCAACTGTTTGCGCATCCACGGGTCACTGCTGCGTGCAAACATCTCCGTAAGAGGGTTCAATATGAAAGTCAGAGGGGTACGCATTTCGTGGGAGATGTTGATGTAGAATTTCATCTTCATCTGGTGCATCTCCTCCTGATGTGCCCTCTCCTGTTTTGCAAGTTCAAGGCGTCCCTCTTCTTCCTTTCTCCGGAGCACAAACAGGAAGATGCCGGCGAGTATGGCTATGGCAAGCAACACAAACATAATCCTTGCCCATACGGAATTGTACCAGATGGGTTTCACGACTATGTTCAGGATCCTGGGATTTCCATTCCATTTGCCGTCGTTGTTGGCAGCCTTAACCAGCAGCCTGTATTTCCCGTGGGGAAGATTCGCGAGGATTATGTTGCGGTCATCCGTGACGTGCCAGTTCTTGTCGTGTCCCTCGAGTTTCCAGCAGAAAGTGTTGTGGTGCCAGGACAGATAGTTCGGGACAGTGACTTCGAGGGCTATGGAGTTGAGGTCGTGGGGCAGGACTATTGTGTCGGTAAAAGCGATGCTGCGGGAAAGTATGCCACTGCCGTCGTCCGGACGTATCTCCACTCCCGATACCTCGAGAGCCGAGAACATAGGCATAGGCGTGAAAGGATTGTCCTCCATCTGCTCCGGACTGAAGGTCTGTGCCAGATCTGACCGGATCTTTTCCCG
>JBJEJT010000081.1:0-4592 GCA_051878255.1 Candidatus Cryptobacteroides sp.
GGAAAAGATACTTGCCAACGTGGCTTTCGGTGGCACGTCCAATTATTCTCCGACCTGGCGTTCCTCAAGCCACCCTATGTCTGGCTTTGAATCAAAGAATCCGAACTGGAGGCAGGAGTTCCATATATGGGTTCTGGAGTGGGACTACGATTGGATACGCATTTATCTGGATGACGAGTTGTTGAATGAAGTTTCGGTCAATGAGACATTCAACAAGGGCGTGGGCGGCAATTACGAAAATCCTTACAGGTATCATCGCGATGGATTCGGACACTATCTGTGGTTGAACCTTGCAATCGGCGGCAACAACGGCGGTACGATTGACAATTCCCTCTTCCCTGCCGAATACCTGATTGACTATGTGAGGGTTTACCAGAAAGAAAGACTACCTGAATAAAGATGTATAACCTTTTTAATAACACAGTGAATATGAAAAAAGCAAAATTTCTGTCCGTCGCTTTTTCTGTGGCGGCTATCGCAACTCTCTTTGTTTCCTGCAACAAGGAAGGAACTGGTTCCGGTTCCGAATCGGGGACCGGCGAGACCCAGACTCTGACCCTTTCCCAATCTTCTGTCGATGTGAAAGTCGGGGAAAGTTCGACTGTCGAAATCACGTCAGGCAATGGCGGATATACGGTGAAATCCGCTGATGCCGAGACTGCAACCGCTTCTGTGGAGGGCAGTACGATTACCGTCAATGGAATCAAGGCAGGTTCTACTATGATTACCGTAATGGATGCCGCAAAACAGGCAAAACCTCTCCAGGTAAAAGTTACCAAGTCCGGCAGCAACGCCATCCCTACGGACGTACTCTACGACATCGAAGTCTTTTCTTCCGAGACCGGTGCTTCCTATGCTCCGGGTTGGACGGACTGGGAGCCTACGCTTACATCCAGGGTTACCGGCACATTCATCGCATCGCTGCTGGACATAAATAACGGGACTATGAATGCTTCCCAATACAAGAATGATGATGCAGTGAATGAGTTTATGGCTGACCCTACAATTGACGAAGGCGTGATATTGCTCGGAGGATACATTGCCGACGGATCTTCTCCGGACTATGGATATTCCAGCCCTGCAGTACAGATTACCAACAACGACGACCCTTCACATCCGGGTTGCAAGGTGGTGACCGTCATCGCTTCCTGTCTCGGCGGCTATCTCGGCTGGGAAGACGGCAAATACGTATCCCGTCCCGGCACAGCCTGGTATGACCCATCCGACGGCAGCATCACTCTCAAGGACTGCTATGGAGAACTCTATTGGGGTGGGGCAAAACAGCTGACCTGGAAATTCAACTACAACAGAAAGTACACACCTGCAAATTAACTTGTTTATGAAAAATACTGTCAAAACAATACTTGCATTGATGGCTGCTCCGGCTCTCCTGTTCTCGTGTCAGAAGACCGTGGAGCCGGCACCTCAGCCTGAGGACCCGCAACCGTCCCAGACCTACACTCTTGCGTTGAATATGGATTCTTTTTCCGACCGTACCTGTGACGCGGTGGGTGTATATATCCCTTCTGTCGGAACGCAGCAGGCGGCAGTAGATGTCAAAGACGATGTCCGCACCCTGACCTTTACCACAGAAAAAGAACTTACTGGACCGGTCAGCATTTTTGTTCCGGCTTCTGCGACGGTGGATGAAGACGGAATTGCCACTTTCGGCATCCCATCCAGACAAAAAGCATCAGACAGGGAAATGCCTGCCGTGGCTGCTCCTGTGTCAGTAGGAGATGGAAGCGCAACTCTGCTTTCTCTCTGTTCCTACCTTGATGTGAATGTATCCTCCACTATGGCTGAGTCGGCAAAACTCCTTTCAGTGACATTCACTTCCGAATCTGCCCTTGCCGGCAACTTTGAAATAAGTCTGCCGGTAGTGGACCCGTCCCTGAGCGTAACCCTTGCAGTGAGTGGTCTTGACGGCAACTCTGTTACAATGGAGATGGAATCCGACGTGCAACTTGGCACTTCTCCTGTCGCAGTCAGAATGTTGGTGGCTCCGGGAACATATTCCGGCACGGTCACTGTGACGACGGACAAGGGCAGTTACGAATTCTCATCCATCTCTGTGAATGTCGCAAGGGCTAATGCTGCAAGTGTCGATGTCAATATTGCCGACCCTCTGGTTTCGCTTGCAGTGGATACCTCCGTCCCTTATAACATCCTGAAAACAAGCGACGCCTCCATTGTGGCTTCCAATACTTGGCTGATTTCCAAGAAAGATTATGTGAACAACACCAATTTTGCAGCCAATTTCACGGATGAAACCATAAAATCCTATTTCTCTCTCGTCGAGGATGAGAACGTGGTTCTCCTTGGAGGATATGTAGAGAAAGGCAAGCCGGATTACGGCTATACTTCAATTGCTGTCCTGGTCTATGACAGGGAAGATCCTGGACATCCGGGCTGCAAGGAGGCTGAGATACTCAGCACCAACATCGCCGCATCCCTGAGTTGGGACGGTTACACCAGCAATCCGGGTTCCGCCTGGTACAATCCGGAAAGCGGAGAAATCGTGATTGAGAATTGTGCTGGACATCTCGGCTGGGGATATGACTTCAGCTGGAACAGGACCTATTCACCTGCAGATGACCTCACCCTTGCCACAAATTCAGTCTCACTCAGGGAGGGCGCTGTGAAGGAAGTCGAAATCACTTGGTCAAACGGCAGTTGCTCAGCTGAGTCAGACAATGTTTCAGTCGCCACGGTTGAGGTTTCTGAATCGTTGATTTACGTTACGGGTGTATCTGCCGGCAACGCTACTGTCACCGTCACCGACCAGAAGGGCAAGACTGCCCAACTTGCAGTAACTGTGACTGCTGCTGCAGCCACAGGGGGTATTCCTACTGATATCAAGTACGACATCACTC
Source organism: Candidatus Cryptobacteroides sp. (assembly GCA_051878255.1). GTDB lineage: Bacteria > Bacteroidota > Bacteroidia > Bacteroidales > UBA932 > Cryptobacteroides. Next base: position 2,877 of record JBJEJT010000081.1, read on the forward strand.
TTCTCGAAGGCGATACTGCTTATTCCTCTTCCTACAAGCCAACTTTCGCAGACAGGGAAATCAAAGGAATCTGGCTTTGTTCAAGGGCTGATTATTTTGCAAAGACTGAAAATTCCGAGCTGTTCTATTCGGCAAAAGACCCGTGGGTGAACTCCATCTATTTCAACTACCGTACGGACGATGATGTCATCATTGCGGCAGCCGGTTACATAGGCAGTGACGGCACGACCAATTATGCTTACCTTGCAATGGGTATCCAACTCACTTCCGAAACAGTTACGGAAGGGGAATTTGCAGGATGTATGGTCGTAAATGTCCTGGATTCCGTGATTTCGGGTTCAGAGGCTCCGGCTTATGACGGACACGATTTGAGTTGGTTCCACAGTGCCGGTTATGTCAGTGAATCGGGTATTGCTTACTTCAACCCTCAGGACAAGACGATTACAATCGTGAATGTCGGAGGCAAAAAGGAGAACAGGTCAATCAACTTCCACAGAAAGTTGTCTCCTCAGGAATAAACCTAAAGTGTGTATGTCGTTAAGGGATGGTCTGGAAAGACCATCCCTTATTGCATATCCTTTCCGCTTTTGAAATATTCTCCTGGATTTACGCCGAATTTTTTCTTGAATAGGGAGGAGAAGTATTTCGGGTCATTGAAACCTACGGCATAAGCGACCTCCGACACCCTGATTTTACCTTCTGTCTGCTGGATGATTTTGCTTGCCGCGTTGAGACGGATGTTGTTCACGAAGCCAGACGGCGTCATTCCCGTGAGGTTCTTCATCTTTTCGGCAAGAGTGGACTTGGACATATTCATCGCCTTGATGAAGTCCGAAAGGCTGAAGTCGAAATCTGAGAGATGCTGGTTCACATAGTCCACCGCCTGTTGCAGGAACTTCTCGTCCATAGTGGTGTAGTTGAGTTCCCCAGGATTGAACACCAGTTGTTTGCGGTAGTCCGCACCGGCTTTCTCCACTTTTCGCAGAAGCCCTCCTATGATGGCATCCAGCACGTTCACGTCGAAAGGTTTTGTCAGATATGCGTCCGCACCCACTTCGTAGCCTGTGATTTTGTCTGCGGAAGTCTGCTTTGCGGTAATCAGCACTACGGGTATGTGGCAGTATTCTATGTTCTCCTTTATCCAGGCACAGAAATCATAGCCGTTCATCCCCGGCATCATAATGTCGGACAATATGATTTTGACACCCTTGTTCTCTTTCAGTTTCACTATTGCTTCGTCTGCCGAACCGGACGCAATCACGTTGTACTCTTTCCCCAGATGCTCTTCCAAAAGGCAAAGCAAGTCCCTGTTGTCCTCCACCACCATCACGGTACTCCTTTCTTTATTCTGCGGAAGCGGGGTCTTCTTTTCTGCAGTCTCGGGCACCACATCCAGGAACGTCTCCCTTTCCGAAGCGGTGTAACAGTCCTGATGTACGGGAATGAGGATGGTAAAAGTCGTGCCCTCTCCTTTCCGGCTTTCGACACTGATTTGTCCGTGGTGCAGGTCCACGAGATTCTTGACCAGGGACAGACCTATGCCCGTGCCCGTGGTGTTGTGCTTGCGGTAGTCGCCGTCGTAAAAGCGCTGGAAGAGATGGCTCATCTGTTCTTCGCTCATTCCGTCCCCGGTGTCGGAAACTTTCAGGACAAGGTTCCTGTCTTGAATGTCGAGATTGGTGCTGACAGTTACGCTGCCTCCCGGATGATTGTATT
>JBJEJT010000082.1:0-4578 GCA_051878255.1 Candidatus Cryptobacteroides sp.
TTCCTGGGAGGGGGTCTATCTGAATGTGAGTCAGGCAGGAATGGAGACTATGATGGATGGGGTGCAGGCACTTGGCGCGGAACTTTTCGTGATGGATGACGGCTGGTTCGGCGGCAAATACAAGCGCAGCATAGACAATTGTGCCTTGGGTGACTGGGTGACGGACTATGAGAAACTGCCTGACGGTGTGCCTTCTTTACAGAAAGCGGCGCAGGAGAGGGGACTGGAGTGGGGAATCTGGATTGAGCCGGAAATGACCAATACCCTGAGTGAACTTTATGAGAAACATCCGGACTGGGTCATCTGCAACCCCGGAAGAGAAGCTGTCTGCGGCCGTGGAGGCACCCAGCTTGTACTGGATATGAGCAACCCGGCTGTCCAGGATTTCGTGTTCAAGGTTGTGGATGACATAATGACTGAAACTCCCCAGACCTATTATATCAAATGGGACTGCAATATGGAGATGTACAGTCTGGGTTCGTCCTATCTGAGCGCAGACAGGCAGAGCCACCTCTACGTGGATTATCATCTCGGTCTAGTGAAGACTCTGGAAAGAATACGTGCGAAATATCCTGACCTGGTAATTCAGGACTGTGCAAGCGGTGGCGGACGTGTGAATTATGGGCTTTTACCGTATTTCGACGAGTTCTAGACCAGCGACAACACCGATGCGGAGCAGCGTCTCCATATCCAATGGGGGACTTCGATGTTCTTCCCTCCTTGCGCTATGGCACAGCACGTGAGCGCGTCGCCGAACCATCAGACCGGCAGGGTCATTCCTCTCAAATTCCGTTTTGACGTGGCGATGACCGGAAGGCTCGGAATGGAGATGAAGCCATCCGACCTTACGGCAGAGGAATTCGAGTTCGCAAGGAATGCGTTCAGCACCTACAAGGAAATCCGTCCTGTTATCCAGCAGGGAGACCTCTACAGACTGCTTTCCCCTTATGATGAGACGGGCTATGCGAGTGAGATGTTCGTTTCCCCTGACCAGTCGGAAGCCGTTTTCTTCGCGTACAAGTTCAAGGTGAATGCAGACAACCGCAACAATCCGAGGTTCCGTTTCGACGGTCTCGACCCGGATGCGTCCTACAGGCTGGCTGAACTGAACAGAACCGGGGATACCCAGCCCTGGGAGGGCCAGACTTTCACCGGGCGCTTCCTTATGAACACCGGTCTTGAACTTCCGATGATACAACAGTATTCCAGCAGGGTAATCAGGCTTGATCGTCTTCCGGTCCAGCCATAGGCATTGCCGATGTCGCCCAAAGCAATTATTTTTGTCACGGCAAACCAAGTAGTCGTTAAAAATAAGTTCAAAATGAAAAGAACCATTTTCATCCTCGCAATGTCCCTGGTCCTGATTGCCTGCAGTTCCCACACCCCTCGTGTGGACAGCAGCAGGGAAATTGGTGCATCCGTGATTCCGTACCCGCGTCAGTGTGGATACTCCACCGGAGTTCTCTACCTTGACAACTCCCTGATCAGCGTCTCAAGCAGGTTCGACAGCCGTACCGTCGGCTGCGTACAGTCATTTGCAGACCGGCTGTCAGAATGCAGTGCTTCGGAAGTTGAGGTCAGGAGATTCCTTTTCAAGCCATCGGCGGGTTCATCCATAGCAATCTGCTACGATCCGTCTCTTCCCGATGAAGCCTACGAATTGAAAGTTGATGAGAATGGGGCGACGGTAAGGTCATCATCCCACAACGGGGTGGTATATGCCCTTGCGACAATCCGCCAGTTGCTCCCGCCTGCCATTTTCTCGTCCGAAGCCTCCGAAACCTCCGAAGCCTCCCGGACCGAGTGGATGATTCCTTTCTGTGAAATAAGCGATGCCCCTGCCTATGGTTATCGTGGCGTCCATCTGGACTGTGCCAGGCATTTCTTTCCGGTGGAAAAGGTCAAGAAGTATCTGGACATAATGGCGCAGTACAAATTCAACCGCTTCCATTGGCACCTGACCGACGACCAGGGCTGGCGTATCGAGAGTAAGAAATATCCGAAACTTACAGAGACAGGCAGTATGCGTGCGGGCACTATGGTGGGGATGGATATGGACAGCGACGACGGTATTCCTCACGGGGGCTTCTACACGCAGGAAGAATTGCGGGAAGTGGTGGAGTATGCGAACCGTCTGGGCATTACCATAGTACCGGAGATAGACCTGCCGGGACATATGGTGGCAGCCCTGGCATCCTATCCCGAACTCGGTTGTACCGGAGGTCCGTACGAGGTACGCAAGACCTGGGGCATAGCCGAAGATGTGCTCTGCGCCGGCAAGGAGGGAACCTACAGATTCCTTGAGGACATATTGGGAGAGGTTGCGGATATATTTCCTGGAGAGTTGTTCCATATCGGGGGCGATGAATGTCCGAAGACGGCTTGGAAGCATTGCCCGCACTGCCAGGCGAAAATTGCGGAACTCGGACTTGCGGACAAGGATGGAGTGAGTGCAGAGCAGTACCTGCAGAACTACGTCACCCATCGTGTGCAGGGGATGCTTGCGTCGAAGGGCAAAAGGGTGATTGGCTGGGACGAAATCACGGAAGGCAACCTGGACAAAGGTGTGACGGTTATGTTCTGGAGGGGATGGCTTCCGGTGGAGAATACCATACGTGCCTATGTCGCAAACGGTTACGACGTGGTTATGACCCCTAATTCATTCTGCTACCTGGACTATGCCCAATCCGAAGACCGCAGTTCTGAGCCTGCAAGCTACGGTGTGCTCACGATGGAGAAAATGTATTCTTTCGATATGACAAAGGACCTTTCCCCGGAGGAACTTTCTCACGTGAAAGGCATTCAGGGCAATCTCTGGACAGAGTTCATCCCGACCTGGGATGGGGTCGAATATATGCTTCTGCCGCGTCTCTTCGCCTTGAGCTGCCTCGCCTGGGATGCTGACTCCCGCCCGGACTACGAAACATTCATCAGGGATGTACAGTCCCACCAGATTTCAATCCTCGATGCCTGGGGCTTCAATTACCGTGGTCGGGAAAGTAAGAAAGAGACGGCTGTAGTCGCCCATAGGGGATTCTGGAACTGCGAGGAGGCATCCGGGGCACAGAATTCTGTCGCTGCCCTCGCTATGGCTCAGAAATACGGCTTCTGGGGCAGTGAGTTCGATGTCAATCTGACCGCTGACGGCGAACTGATAGTCTTCCACGACAGCAGCATCGAGGGGAAACTGATAGAGAATCATAACTATGCGGACTTCAGGGACTGTCGTTTGCCCAACGGAGAATGTATCCCTACGCTGTCTGCCTATCTGGAGCAGGCGGAGAAGCAGGATATTATGCTGGTCCTGGAACTGAAGCCCCATTCCTGCAAGGAGGTGGAGGACAGGGCTGTGGATGCCTGCATCAGCCAGTTGGGCGACAAAGGGCTTCTGAAAGCCGACAGGGTGATGTTCATCTCATTCAGTATGAATATATGCAAGGAGTTTTCAAGGCGTCTTCCGGGATTCACTGTCCAGTATCTCAACACGGACTACACCCCTGCGGAAATCTACGCCGAGGGAGTCAAGGGCATAGATTCCCATTACAAGGCTTTCCTCGATTCCAGGTCGCGCCTTGAGGAAGCCCGCAGCCTCGGGATGAGCATAAACGCCTGGACGGTAAACGACAAAGCCAGTATGCAGGACCTGATAGCAATGGGGATAGACCAAATCACGACGGACAATCCCCTCGGGCTGAGGGAGGTGATCGCATCGTCTGACGCGACTGAATTGATTGGAAAACAGTAGGTCAGGTAGTTAAATCAACGCTTCTGAAGTATCGCTTTCCGGATGTCCTCGACTGCTATTTGAACAGGTCGTCAGCCGTTATCTGCCGGTTGATTTGTCTTGCGTACATATTGTCATATAGTCCGGATGGGGTTACATAAACCAAAGAAAAGGATTTCTTCGTTTTTGTTACTTTGCGGAATGTGCGCAGGCTGTCATCAACGCGCTTTGCATACGGTTTCGTAATTTCATATTCCCTTTGGGAATATTTCATTTCACAGATACTTATTGTCTTGTCAGTCCTGTCTATCAGCAAATCTATCTGACCGCCTGTCTTCAAGTCCGTGTCCGCATCGGGGTCATTCCTCAAGGCCTCTGCCGGACGGTATGACCAGCAGCAAGGAGTGTTTAACATCCCGCTAATCCCAAGAGCTTCCACTATCTGGTCTATATGATGAAGACAAACTGTCTCGAAAGCATACCCGGACCAGGAGAAATATTCCGGTGTGCCGATTTTTTGTATCCAATAGTTTTGGGCATAGCTCTTCCGTTCTTTCAAAAAATTGAGGTGGAACAGCGAGAATTGATCAATGAGTTGGAACATCTTGTCTTTCCTTGCCTTGCCGAACGGTTGGTATGAACGGATGAATTCACAGGTCTCCAATTCGCTCAGCAACGTAGTGAAATTACCGTTGTTCGGCATCTTGAGCTTGTCAATCAATTCATTGCGGGTCATCCCTTTCCTGGATTCACCGAGGGCAGTTATCACTGCTTTATGGTTGTCGGCTTTCTTGAACAGTGAATCATATAAGCGACTGAATTCACCTGTCAAATCCCCTCCCTTTGCGAAACAC
>JBJEJT010000083.1:0-4553 GCA_051878255.1 Candidatus Cryptobacteroides sp.
CTCTCGACTATGGCTGACATCACTATGGTCCAGTCTCGTCTGAGACACTGCAGCCGCATCCTGATTGTCGAATATGGGGGAGATTGTCGGGAAATGCTCGTCGTGCTGCGCAGGGACTTTCGGGATGAGTGCGTCATCGGGGCTGTAAATCTGGACCTCGGAAATGAACCTTTGCTGGTTTGCCGCAGGGAGGATTTTGCCTTATCCCCGTCCATAGCTCCCGCCTCGGAACTCACGGCAGGGAATTATGTCTTCGAACCCTCCAAATCGCTGATGAAGACGGGCAGCTACGGTCTTATGTCCAGGATTCTCGGAGCAGGATGCGTGGCAAGGGATTCCCATTTCTTCATTTTGACGCCGGAAAGGCTCGCCTCCCTGGGGAATCTGCCTCTGTTGCGCAGCGGGAGACTGTCCCGCATACTCGAAACTGCCGTCCTTTCGGGGAGCAGCATCAGGGAGTTCTCCAGAAAATATCCCTGTGCGGAAACCGTTGCGAGGAATGTCCGCTTCACTTCGGAGGAACTCCGTTCCCGTATGGGATGCCGACCTTCCGAGAGCATCCGCATATTCGCTCTCGGGGCAGACTCTATCCGCGACAGGATACTCATTGCCGCCCAGATTCAGTAATCCTTGGGAAAACCTGTTTCCAAACTCCGTCTTCCAAAAGAGGTCCATCCTCGAAAATCTCATTAAATTGAGGCAACTAATTTTTCACTGTTTACTTAATTCCCCAAACTGTTGGCATTATCTGAACTGTTTTATATATTTGTAGGTTGTTATGCCGTGGCTGAAACGCCTGTGGCATACGCTGGACAGGCAGTATTACTTGATTGAACCTCACATAATTAATAAACTTATAAAAACAGTTACTATGGATTATTTGGAAAACGCAAAGTCCTGGCTTCTCGGGGACTACGACGAGCAGACCAAGGCGGAAATTCACGCCCTCATCGATTCAGGCAACACCACTGCGCTTGAGGATGCTTTCTACCGCAGGCTTGAGTTCGGTACGGGAGGGCTCCGCGGGATTATGGGAGTGGGTACCAACCGTATGAACCGTTATACCGTAGGTATGGCGACCCAGGGACTTGCAAACTATATCCAGAAGAATGTGCCGGGAGACAGCCATTCGGTCTGCATCTCTTTCGACAGCCGCAACAACAGCGCCGAATTTGCAAAAATCACGGCTCACGTGCTTGCCAACAACGGCATTGACGTATGGCTTTACGACGAGCTCCGCCCTATTCCTCTGCTGAGTTTCGCGGTGCGTCAGAAGAAGGCAACCGCAGGTGTGATGATTACGGCATCCCACAATCCTAAGGAGTACAACGGTTACAAGGTGTTCTGGAGTGACGGTGCGCAGATCATTTCTCCTGTGGACAAGGACATCGTGGCTGAAGTGAACGCCATCACGGACCCTTCGATGGTCAAGTTCGAGCCGGGCGACAAGTGTGCGGAGATTACCCTTATGGGCAAGGAAATGGACCAGCAGTATATGGATGCGGTGACAACCCTGCTGCTTTCTCCTGACTCCGTGAAGCGCCACGCCGATATGAAGATCGTCTATACTCCTCTGCACGGTTCCGGAGTGAGGATCGTGCCTGCGCTTCTGGACAGGACAGGTTTCAAGAACATCTACCACGTGCCTGAGCAGGACATAAGCGACGGGAACTTCCCGACTGTCAAGTCTCCGAACCCTGAGAACGGAGAGGCTCTGAGTATGGCGATCGCGCTTGCAGACAAGGAGAATGCCGACCTCGTGCTGGCAACCGACCCGGATGCCGACCGCGTGGGCATCGCAGTCCGTGACAACGAGGGCAGGATGGTCCTTCTCAACGGCAACCAGACCGGTGCTATCCTTACCTACTACATTCTCCGCCGCCGCACGGAACTCGGCACGCTCGGTCCTAAGAACTTCTGTGTCAAGACTATCGTGACGACCGAACTCATCAGGGCAATCTGCGAGAAATACGGCGTGAAGATATACAACGTGCTCACCGGCTTCAAGTTCATTGCAGATGTGGTGAGGCGCAACGAGGCTGACGGAGGCGAATTTGTCTGCGGAGGCGAGGAAAGCTACGGCTTCAACGTGGGACAGTTCGTAAGGGACAAGGATGCCCCTATTTCCTGCGCGATGGTTGCCGAGTGCGCTGCCTGGGCTGCTGACCAGGGCAAGACTCTCTACCAGTTGCTCCAGGACATCTACGCCGAGTTCGGCTACTACAAGGAGGGACTTGTGAGCCTTGTGCGCGAGGGCAAGGCTGGTGCCGAGGAAATCGCTGCCATTATGGTGGATATGAGGAACAATCCTCCGAAGGAGTTGGCTGGCACGGCAGTGGAGAAAGTCGTGGACTACCTCAAGCCTGAGGAGACGGGACTTCCTTCATCGAATGTTCTCCAGTTCTATTCCGCCGATGGCGACGTGGTTTCAGTGCGTCCATCCGGAACCGAACCGAAGATCAAGTTCTATTTCGGAGCGCACGGCAGCGATGCCGACGCAAAGATTGCGAAGATGAAGGAACAGTTCGGGCTTTAGCGGTTCAGGGTTATGACGAATCTGTTGCTTCCGGATGCAGAAACGGTGAGGCGGCTGGTATTCTTCCTTTCTATGGAGGAATACGCCGCCGACCATCTTCGGGAACTTGCCCCCGACGGGGCGTTCTTCATCTGGCAGGTTGAACCCACTGTGATTTTCGGGCGCAACCAGGATATGAATGCCGAGGTGGATGTCGATTTCTGCAAAGCCGGAAACATCGCAATGTACCGTCGCAAGAGTGGGGGAGGTTGCGTGTTTGCGGACAGGGGAAACATAATGATTTCGTACATAAAGCCTTGTACAGACGTTTCGGCGCTGTTTACTGAATTTCTCGACCGTCTCGCCGCATTTCTGTGCAGCCTCGGAATCCCTGCCAGGGTGTCCGGCCGCAACGATGTGCTGGTGGACGGTCGGAAAGTGTCCGGAAATGCCTTTTCCCTCCGTCCCGGAGGCGTGGGCATAGTACACGGCACTTTTCTCTACGACCTGGATTTCGAGACTATGTCCCGTGCCCTTACCCCTTCCCGTGCAAAACTGGAAAGCAAGGGAGTGAAGTCCGTGGACCAGAGAGTTATGAATCTGAAACCCCTTCTGGATGCCAGGGGGTTGGGTCTTGAGGACCTCAAGCGTGAACTTGTGGAATGGTTCAGCGACGCATCCCTGACTCTCGACGCAGCCCGTATCGAGGCTGTGTGCGGGATTGAAAAAGAATACCTTGACCCGTCATTCATCGCCGGACGTGCCGGTGTGTCGGATGACAGTCTTTAATTTTCGCGGTTCTGCCTTTGCGGAGCCTTTTTGAATGGATATGGAAGATAAGAAGACCTGTCTATATGACAGCCACATTGCCCTCGGGGCTCAGATGAGCCCTTTCGGCGGTTTCATTATGCCCATACAGTACAGTTCCATCGAAGATGAGCACCGTGCCGTGAGAAATGCCGTCGGTATGTTCGACGTCTCTCATATGGGCGAGGTCCTCGTGTCCGGAGATGATGCGGAACGCTTTGTGAACCATATATTTACCAATGACGTTTCAAACTTGCCGTACGGAGGTGTCATATATGGAATGATGTTGCGAGAGGACGGGGGCACCGTGGATGACCTCATCGTTTACAGGCAGTTCCCGGAAAACGGCTCGGAATTCCTGCTCGTCGTGAATGCAGCCAACATTGAAAAGGACTATGAGTGGATGCTGTCCAATGCCGCCGGATATGAGGTCGTCCTCGACAATGTATCCGGGGACTGGGGAGAAATTGCAGTGCAGGGACCTGATGCCCAGGGAATAGTTTGTTCCTTCCCGGAATTTGCCGAAGCGGGGGAAGAGACGTTCTATACTTTCAGATATTTCACCTACGGGTCGGAACAAGTGATAATCAGCCGCACCGGGTACACCGGAGAAGACGGTTTCGAGATCTATGCCTCCCCGGAACTGACGGTCATCTTGTGGAACAGGCTTCTGGAAATGGGAGTAAAGCCCTGCGGACTTGGTTGTCGCGACACCCTGCGATTCGAGGCTGCCCTGCCTCTTTACGGGCACGAACTCTCGGATGACATCTGTCCCCTCGAAGCCGGGCTCGGCATATTCGTGAAGACGGACAAAGCCGAGTTCATAGGCAAGGACGCCGTGCTGAAACTGCGTGCCCAGGGGCTGAAACGCAAACTTGTGGGCATAGAACTGCTGGACAGGGCCATACCGAGAGCCGGCTATGCGGTCCTGGACACCGACGGCAGGCAGGTGGGGGAGGTTACGACCGGCTATCGCTCGATCACTCTGGACAGGAGCCTGTGTATGGCTTATGTGGATGCGGCTTATTCCGCACTTGACACGCCTCTCCAGATAGCCGTAAGGAAGAAGGTTTTTCCGGCAAAAGTGGTCAAGAAAAGGTTCTACACACCTAAATACAGGAAATGAGTTGGTCCCGCATTTGCGGGACACCTCCCGGGAGGGGAGAAAGTGCGTTGGAAAAGGTTCGCAAGTCGTTCCAATGAACTTTTGATCTAACAGTCGAGACTTGCG
>JBJEJT010000084.1:0-4539 GCA_051878255.1 Candidatus Cryptobacteroides sp.
GTCCTGCAAGATTCTCAGGGAATCCTACAAGGAGTCGGCAAATGTGAACGAACTTATGGATATGGCGCAGACCGAGGTCTATGCCGCCATCCAGAACAATGTCAAAAGGGAGGCACAGCAGATAGGCACGGCCATCAACGAGGCACTCGAAGCCATCCAGGAGGCGCAGAAGAATCCGGGATTGAGTGGAGTGCCGTCTGGCTTCGTGAGCCTGGACAGGATTACCCAGGGCTGGCAGCCGTCGGACCTCATCATCCTTGCGGCTCGTCCGTCAGTCGGTAAGACGGCTTTCGTGCTGAACGTGGCAAGGAATGCGGCTGTGGATTTCAACAAGCCCGTGGCTATTTTCTCCCTTGAGATGCCGACCATACAGCTCGCAAAGCGTATGATGACCTCCGAATCCGGGATTAACGCACAGAAAATCAAGGGTGGCGTGAAGCTGGAACCCTATGAATGGACCCAGTTGGAAACCAGGATTGCCGCCCTCACCAAGGCTCCCATCTACATAGATGACACTCCGTCCCTGCCCATAAACGAGTTCCGTTCCAAGGTAAAGCGTCTCGTGAACCAGAAAGGGGTGAAACTTGTCATCGTGGACTACCTTCAGCTTATGCAGGGCCCAACCGAACTGCGGGGGATGAGGGAACAGGAGGTGGCAGCCATATCCCGCAACCTCAAAGCCACTGCCAAGGAGCAGAATATCCCCATCATAGCCCTGTCACAGCTTTCCCGCCAGTCGGAACTCAGGGACGGAAGCCGCCGCAGACCTCAGCTCAGCGACCTGCGCGAGTCCGGTTCCATCGAGCAGGATGCGGATATGGTGCTTTTCATCCACCGACTGGACTATCAGGGTATGGCTGCGTCCGCGGAAGAGGTGGGAGTGACCCAACTCATCATCGCCAAGCACCGTAACGGTGAAATCGGGGACGTGCCGTTGAGGTTCCACCACGAGGAAGTCCGCTTCGTGGATGAGGCAGACAGCACATTCCGTCAGGCTGACGCGGTAAGTTCGGCTATGAACAATGATGCGTCTTCCGACGATTTGGCATATACCGGTTCCCTGTCTCCGGGCAGCGAATTCACAGATACCGGTTTCAACAATATCTGATTATGGGAAAGGAAATTTCACACGAAGGCAGGATAGTGGAAATCACTCCTGATTTCACCTCGGTCGAGATTGTGAGCAGTTCGGCGTGTTCATCGTGCCACGCGAAGGGGTTGTGCGGATTTTCCGAAAGTGAGACCAAACTCGTAATGGTACCCACCGACCCCTACACCGAAAGGCAGGTAGGGGACATCGTGGACCTGGTGCTCAAACCGTCGATGGGGCTCAAGGCAGTATGGATCTCCTATGTGGTCCCGTTGGTGGTCCTTATGGTTCTCATACTGCTGCTCTCTCATTTCGTGGACAGCGAAGTCTGGGTGGCAGCCGGGTCGGTGGCAGGCGTTGCGCTCTACTACTTCGTAATCTGGCTTTTCAGGGACCGTCTCAAGAACGAATTTGTTTTTTGCATTAAATAACTTGCTTATGACTAACATCATCATTTGGACTATTGCCGTGATCACCCTGCTCGGACTGGTGCTCGCAGTGTCAATCTTCCTCGTGGCGAAGAAATTCACCGTGAAGGAGGACCCGAGAATCGATCAGGTCGAGGCTGTGATGCCGGGTGCAAACTGCGGCGGTTGCGGCTTTGCCGGATGCCGTGCATTTGCGACTGCCTGTGTGGGGGCTGACAATCTCGACAAGACATTCTGTCCTGTGGGCGGCAACGAGACTATGAAAAAGGTGGCTGACATTCTCGGAATGGCAGTTCAGGAAAAGGCACCGATGGTGGCGGTCGTGCGCTGCAACGGCTCTTGCGCCAACCGTCCTGAAACTTCAAGCTATGATGGAGCGAAGTCCTGCCGTGTGAAGGCTTCCCTCTACGCCGGCGACACTGCCTGCCGCTACGGATGTCTCGGTTGCGGAGACTGCGTGAAAGCCTGCGCATTCGGGGCGATCAAGATGGATTCCGAGACCGGGCTGCCGGTCGTGGACCAGGAAAAGTGTACAGCCTGCGGAGCCTGTGCAAAGGCTTGTCCGAAGGGTGTCATCGAAATCAGGAACAAGGGTCCGAGGGATATGCGGGTCTATGTGTCCTGCATCAACAAGGACAAGGGTGCCGTGGCACGCAAGGCGTGCAAGGCAGCCTGCATAGGTTGCGGGAAATGTGCCAAGGTATGTGCCCACGATGCCATAGTTGTGGAGAACAATGTGGCATACATCGATTTTACCAAGTGCAAGCTCTGCCGCAAATGCGTTCTTGAATGTCCGACAGGAGCCATCCACGATGTGAATTTCCCGAAGCCTGCCGTCAAGCCTGCTCCCAAACCTGCCGCAGCACCGGCATCCGCCGCTGTGAAACCTGCTGCAGAGGCGCCTACACCGGCACCCAAGGAGGCGACAGCCCAGGATAAACCCGTAACCAAGGAGGAGAAGTGATGAAAAAGACATTCAAAATAGGTGGTGTACACCCGAATGACAGCAAAATTTCAGCATCCTGCAGGATAGAGAAGCTCCCGCTTCCGAAAACCGTATATGTTTCTATGGCCCAGCACCTCGGCGCCCCTGCCAATCCGGTGGTGGCATCAGGCGACAGCGTCAGGACCGGACAGGTCATAGCCGAACCGGCAGGATTCATCTCGGCTTTCGTCCATTCCCCTGCAACCGGAGTGGTCAAGTCCATAGCTCCGCGCCAGGACCTCGCAGGCAACTGGGTGAACCATATCGAGATTGCCGTTGCCGATGAGGAAGTCTGGGCGGACGGCATAGACACATCCTCCGACATCGTGACCGCAATTCCGGAAGACACGGCTTTCATCGTGGACCGCATAAAATCCAACGGAGTCGTAGGTCTTGGCGGGGCAACTTTCCCGACCCACGTCAAACTCTGTCCGCCTCCGGGCAAAAAGGCGGACTGTCTCATACTCAACGGAGCCGAATGTGAGCCTTACCTCACTTCCGACAACCGTATAATGATTGAGAGAAGTCAGGAAATCCTCATCGGAGCAGCCCTTATGCAGAAAGTCCTCGGAGGCTGCCCTGCGGTGGTGGGCATCGAGGACAACAAGCCGGAAGCCATCAAGGCTATGTCCGCAGCCCTTGCCCAACTCCAGGCGAAATCTTCGGACTATTCCGGAATCAGCATCCAGCCCCTCAAGAAGAAATATCCTCAGGGTGGCGAGAAACAGCTCATTGCAGCCGTGATGAAGAGGGAGGTGAAATCTATGGGGCTGCCTATAGATGTGGGCGCAGTGGTGCAGAATGTGGCGACATCCCTGGCTGTGTATGAGGCTGTGCAGAAGAATATGCCGTTGATTACCAACACTATGACAATTACAGGCGACTGTCTTTCGGCGGATCGCCAGCACAACTACCTCTTCCGCATAGGTATGCCTCTTTCCTACATAGCGGAATATGCGGGCGGAGTGCCGGAGGATGCCGCAAAGATAGTTTCCGGAGGTCCTATGATGGGTAAGGCAGTCTCAAACCTCGATGCCTGCACCGTGAAGGGCTCATCTTCCCTTCTTTACCTGACCGAGAAGCAGACCCGCCGCAAGGCTGAAAGCAACTGTATCCGTTGCGGCAAATGTGCTGATGCCTGCCCTATGGGTCTGGAACCGTTCCTGCTGAACAAATGTGCGAAGAACGGCCTTATGGACGAACTCGAGAGGTATTCAGTCCAGGACTGCATCGAGTGCGGCTGCTGCCTGTACACCTGCCCTGCGAACATTCCTCTGTTGGATGTCATCAGGCTTGCCAAAGGCGATGTAATCAAAATCATCCGCACACGTGCTGCGGCTCAAAAGAAATAAAAGATGAAAACTATGATAGTATCACCATCACCCCATCTTCACAGCAGCCTTTCCACAAGGAGGCTGATGGCAGATGTGATTATCGCGCTGCTGCCTGCAGTCATCCTCTCCTGTCTGCTCTACGGCTGGAAAGAACTGCTTCTTCTCGGCGTCAGCATTGTTTCCTGTGTGGGAGTCGAGTATCTGATAAACAGATTCCTCCTGAAGAAGCCTTGTTCCGTGGGGGACCTCTCCGCGGTGGTGACAGGCGTGCTTCTCGCGCTCAACGTACCTGTTTCCTGCCCTTGGTGGGTACTCGTAATCGGCGCAATCTTCGCAATCGGAGTGGTAAAGATGACTTTCGGAGGTCTTGGACAGAATATCTTCAATCCTGCCATTGCAGCCCGTGTGTTCCTTCTCCTTTCATTCCCTACCGCGATGACTTCCTGGGGCTACACCCCGACCGGGCTCTTCGGCAGCGTGGATGCGGTTTCAGGACCTACCCTCCTCGGTCTCGTTTCCGAGCAGGGAATCAATGCCCTGGGCAGCGTGGACTGGAAACTCCTGCTCATCAACACCTGCGGAGGCTCTGCTGGTGAACTTTCGGCACTCGCCCTCATCGCCGGTTTTGTCTATCTCGTTGCACGCAAGGTCATCAAGCCTTGGATAACCCTTTCCATACTCGGTACGGTCGCCCTCTTCGCC
>JBJEJT010000085.1:0-4522 GCA_051878255.1 Candidatus Cryptobacteroides sp.
GGTGGTAATCATATCATCCTTGCCGTGCTTGCCCATATCGAGGAAAAAAGGCTTCAGCTCTATGTTCTTCCCGCTGAAAAAAGACTTCGCCCTCTCCAGACAGACATCCGTCTCGGCATCCTCCACGTCGAACAGCATTATACACCTCCGGACCCCGGAGAGAGGCACCGAGTGTCTCCCGCCCGTGTAGCCTGCCAGCCTTATCTGCCGTCTGACGAAGAAGTTCCTGAGCCAGCCCATCCGCCGCAAATTTTACATAGATTCTTTCGTTGCCTTTATCAGAGCCTTGATTTCCCTCTTTGCCGCTTTCCAGCGCGGGATGTCGATTTTGGTGCCTATCACTTCCACCACCTTTGCCGCGATGATGGATCCGACCTCCCCGCAGACTTTCAGTGGCATACCGAGAGAGTGTGCATAGAGGAAACCGGCTGCATAGGTGTCCCCGGCACCTGTCGCGTCAATGGTGTCGGCAGGCCAGGCATCTATGTAATGGTACTCATCCCCCTGTTTCACCATAGAGCCGTACTTTCCGATTTTCACGACCGCGATGTCGCAGTGCTTCGCGATTTCGTCCAGAGCCTCCTTCTGTTCCAGCCCCGTGAAAGCCTTCGCCTCGGTTTCGTTTGCAAAGACAATGTCCACATAGTTCTCTACGATGTCCTGGAGGAACTCCTTGTTGGCTTCCACCACGTTGTAGGATGCCATATCAATGGAAATGATGCAGCCCGCAGCTTTCGCCATCTCCACAGCCTTGCGGATAAGAGCCTGGTTCTGGACAAGATAACCCTCGATGTGGAAATAGTCATAGCCCTTGAAATACTCAGGTTTCAGATCCTCCGGAACAAGTTCCAGGGCAGCCCCCATATAGTCCGCGAAAGTCCTTTCCGCATTCGGGGCAGTAATCAGCACCACAGCTCTTCCGGAGGGATTCTGGCCCTTGAGAAGTATGGACTTGATGCCGTACTGTGCCTGGTCGCTCTTGAACAGATGCCCGAGGTCATCGTCGCCGGTCTTGCCGATGAATGCCGATTTCATACCGAAAATCGCCGTGCAGGTAATGGTGTTGGCAGCCGAGCCTCCTGCCACGTACTGCACTCCGAGAGGCTTGAGCCTTTCAAGTATCCTGTCTCCGGTTTCCTTGTCCACGTGTTGCATACTTCCCTTCGGGATATTGTACTCCTCGAGGAATGAATCGTCTGGGAGAATTGCGAGAATGTCTGTCAAGGCGTTGCCTATGCCGAGTATGGTTTTCATAGATGTACCGATAAAATTTGTCACATTCGCTGCAAAGATAAACATTTCTTTGGGAGGCTTTACTATATGAACCGAAGAAATTTGTAATTTTGCGCCTCGTTACATTCCGGCAATGAAAAAGAAGACAGGAAACATATTGAAATACACCGTCTCGCTGCTTCTGGCGGCGGTGCTGCTCTGGTTCTGTTTCAGGGGCATAGACTGGCAGGAGTTCCTGACAAGTCTGAAAGGCTGCCGTTGGGGCTGGGTGGCTGCGAGCATAGCGGCAGGCGTATTGTCCAATTGGTTCAGGGCGGTGCGCTGGCGTGAAATCCTGCTGCCCCTGGACCCTGGTGCATCCCGCAGGACCGTCTTCAATGCCGTGAACATAGCCTATCTGGCGAATTTCGTGTTTCCGAGAATAGGTGAACTTGTGCGCTGCGGGGTGGTGTCCCGTTCCTCTTCAAAGTCCGTCGGGAAGTCAGGGACATCCCTGGGCTACGGAAAAGTCCTGGGTACGGTCGTGACAGAAAGGAGCATCGACCTGCTGATGATGTTCGGCATACTGCTGTGCTTCCTCTGTCTGAAATGGAATGATTTCGGTTCATTCTTCATCGAGAATATATGGACGCCGGTTTCCCGTAGGCTGGACTTCAGCCTCTGGTGGATAGTGCTCGCCGCTGCCGTGCTCCTGGCTCTGTGCGTAATACTTATAATATATTACAGAAAGACCTGGCGCATAGCCTCGAAAGTCTGTTCCATAGCCAAGGGAGTATGGGACGGGATAGTGAGTTGTTTCAAAATGAAAGGAGGATGGAGGTTCATCATCTACTCCGTACTCATCTGGGCTATGTATTTCCTGATGAGCTACACCTCTATGCGTGCGGTCCCGACACTCGACGCCCTCGGTTTTGCAGACGCTATGTTCCTGATGCTGGCAGGCAGTCTGGGCTGGCTGGTGCCCGTGCCTGGAGGTTTCGGGGCATTCCACTATATCGTTGCACTTGCCCTGAGCAGCGTCTATTCCCTGCCTTTCTCCCTGGGTATCATCTTCGCAACCATCTCCCACGAGTCCCAGTCCCTGATGATGGCAGTGACAGGCTTGGTCTCCTATGCTGACGAGGTCCTGCGCAAGTGACCTGCTCCAGTCCTGACCGGGTTGCGTTTGGGATTCCCGGTCGGACCGGGAATGACGTCCCGGTCCAGTCCCGACCCACCTGAACGGGGTGTTACAACTGTAAAAAAACGTCTTTGTGGTAAAATTGACTATTTCAATTTGAAATTTTTTGCAAAAAATGAATATTTGCGTAACTTTGGCGCGTTCAAACGGAACAGTGTGTAGGTCAGTATTTTATAAATGAAATCATATCTCCGGATATACTAAATGAATTATATTTTATGAGGATATTTATGCGATTTTTTCTTGCTTTTATGCTCACTTTGCTTTCAATTTCCAGTTTTGCGCAGTTGCCGTCTGTGAAAGTTGATAACGTAAAGGGAGAGCAAATCAGCACGACATATCTGCTCGAAGACGGCAAACCTATGATAATTTCATTCTGGTCCTGCACCTGCAAGCCCTGCATAATGGAACTCGACGCCATCAACGAGAACTATCCGGACTGGATAGATGAGGCAGATTTCAAAGTCGTCGCAGTTTCGACGGACGACGCCCGTTTCACCGCCAAGGCGCGGTCATTCGCGGCTGGTCGCGGCTGGAGCGATTTCATACAACTTTACGACAAGAACCAGGAACTGATGAGGGCGATGAACGTCACCGTGACCCCTCAGGTCTTCGTACTCGACGGTAAGGGAAAGATAGTCTATTCCCACACCGGCTATGTGCCCGGTTCGGAGGATGAACTGTTCAAGGCAGTCAAGAAAATTTCCGAATAAGGAGGGAAACTATGCTTTGTCCGAATTTTAGAACTGTTCTTGCGATATCAGTGCTTCTCCTGTCTTCGGGGGGGGCTTTGACGGCCAGGTCATCCGAATCAGGGGATAACGAGGAAATCAAGGCCGAATCATCCGATGACGGCAATTCCTACGACAAGGAAAAGTCCCGTGGCTGGCTCTCCGGCAGTTTCGAGACCAACACCACCGTCTATCACAACGATGCCAAGACCCTTGCGACCGTTCCCGACAGCAAGTTCGGTTCCAACAACTATCTCAAACTCGACTACTACAACAGGCGTTTCTCGGCAGGTCTCCAGTTGGAGGCTTATGCCCCTGCGCTTGTGGGCTATCCCACCGAACTCACCAAGGCAGCCCTCACAAACTACTATGTGAGCTGGACCGACAAATCTTTCTCAGTCACAGCCGGCACCTTCTACGAGCAGTTCGGCAGCGGACTCCTTTTCCGCAGTTGGGAAGACCGCGCCCTCGGACTCAACAACTCCGTAATGGGTGCCCGCGTTACCTATAATTATAAGGACATAGTTGCTGTTAAGGCACTCTGGGGTCTGCCTCGCTTCGGTATGACATTCTCCGACACGCAGGTCCGGGGAGCCGACGCAAGTGTCTCCATATCCAATGCCGCCGGATGGAAGAATGTCTATTGGGACATCCAGGGCTCCGTGCTCAGCCGTTATGAGAAACTCGCTGCGGACCCTGAAATCGACGGATGCAAGCCGAACACCCTCGGATGGTCCGCAAGGACGGACATCGAGACCAACGGATTCTATTTCAAGGGCGAGTTCGTGGATGCCGGGATGAAATACTACTACAATTCATCCTATGCTGGGGAAGGCGAGATGTACCACAAGAAGAGAGGCAATGCCCAACTTCTCGAAACCGGCTATAACAACGGCGAACTCGGGGTGGGGCTTACCCTGCGCCGCCTCGAATGGATGGACTCCAAAATCAGGAACGACGAGTCTTCGGCAGTCAATATGCTGAACTACATACCTGCCATCTGCACCCAGTACACCTATATGCTCACCACCCTCCATCCCTACGGCGCACGCACAGGGGAAATCAGCGAGCGTTTTACCAACAGCGGGGAGATGGGAGGCCAGATAGACGTGTATTACTATTTTCGCAGGGGTACTCCGCTTGGAGGCAAGAGGGGAATGAAGATCCACGCCAATTTCTCCACCTATTACGCAATTGCACAGGAGCGTACATTCAAGGCTGGCAATGTGCTTTTCCGGGATTTCAGTTTCGACTTCGAAAAATGGTGGACAAAGAAATTCAAGTCCATACTGATGTATTCCCTCCAGGACTACAATCCTTCCTACGGGGCGGACAACACGACCTGGATGTCCCATATAGTGGTGGCGGATCTGCTCTA
>JBJEJT010000086.1:0-4516 GCA_051878255.1 Candidatus Cryptobacteroides sp.
TTTGTCGGGCCGAAGGCCCTCCTTAAGAGGTGTTTCGCATTTGCGAAACTTGAGTCATAGTATTTTGATATTTCGTCGCTTATGATTATTTTCGGCAAAATTTTGACAAAAGGGAATATGAAGATATATTTTGCCGGGTCCATACGTGGAGGACGTGCCGATGCCGACCTTTACAAAAGGATGATAGGACTGTTGCAGAGGAACCACATCGTGCTGACCGAGCACGTGGGAGACCTTTCCAAGAGCAAGGTGGAGAACATCGTGAATGCCGATGAGGCAATCTATGGACAGGATACGGCGTGGCTCAGGGAGTCGGACATAGTGATTGCCGAGTGTACGACGCCGTCGTTGGGAGTGGGTTACGAACTTGCCTATGCCGAAAGGTTCGGGAAGCCGGTACATATCTTCCACGACAGCTCGAGGGGCAGCCTGTCAGCTATGCTGGGTGGAAACAGGTATTTCCATATCCACCCCTACACTTGTGAGTCCGGACTTTTTGCGGAACTGGACAGGATTCTGCAGGATGCCGGCGAAGTTGAAAAATAATTGTTATGGACACAGCAGCAGGATTCAGGAACATCATTTTTGACATTGACGGGACCCTCATCGATTCTGAACGCACCGGAGTGGAATCGCTGATGATAACCGCAAAGGAACTTCTCGGACTGGAAATGACCTACGCCGAGGCTTACAGGAGTTTCGGAATACCGAGCAGCAAGGTGGGACCGATGCTGGGATATGGAGACCCGGAGCACTTCGGGAAAGTCTGGGAGCAGCATTTCATCGAGAAATCACACTATATCCAAGCCTTTCCGGGTGTGGAGCAGATGATGGAGATGCTGCAGGGGGCAGGATTCCGGATGGGGTGCGTCACTTCCCGAGACCGTTTCGAGTTCGACCACGACATTCATCTCAAACCTCTGTTGAAATACTTCCGGGTGGAAATCTGCGCAGAGGACACGGTCAGGCACAAGCCGCATCCTGAACCCGCACTCGAGTTTCTCAGGCGTATGGATGCCTCCCCGGAGGACACTGTTTTCATCGGAGACACTTTGCACGACTACCAGTGCGCCTGTGGCGCCGGACTGAAATTCATCCTCGCGGACTGGCGCCAACGGGGTCTGCAGGGCATCCCTGCCGATTTCCGCGCCTGCGACTCCACACAGATGCTTGACATACTGCTCAACCGTTGAGAAGGAAACCGCCCGGAACAAGATTGGCGGAACACTTCAGGCAGGCTCCCGAATTCTGGCTCATTGTGAAAAAATTTCTAAATTTGAATCCAGAAATGGTTAGTTTGAATGATATGAAACGATTGTCAAGTGTATTGTTTTGCTTTATTGTGGCAGTCATTGGACTTGCCTCTTGTACCAAAGGCGTGGAAAACAGCGTGGAAAGCGGTAATGATGGAAATGAAACTGAGTCTGTCATCCAGGTTGAAGAAATCTGGTGCGGGGAGGAAGGCAGCCGGATATTTGGAAAGATGTATTTGCCGGAGAGCACTGACGGAAATCTTCCGGTCGTGATACTGTCGCACAGCAATTCGCTCACCCACGAGGCTATGGCAGGGTACGCGGATTCGCTTGCCGTGCACGGATATGCATCCTATTGCTTCGATTTCAGAGGCGGCAGCAGTGATAGCCGTAGTCAAGGCAATGTGGACGATGTGACACTCTTCACGGAAATCGAAGACCTGAAGACTGTTTTCGGGACGATAAGTTCTCTGGACTATGTGGATAAAGACAGAATATATCTTATGGGTTCAAGCCTCGGGGGCGTCGTGTCGGCTCTTGTCGCCGAAGATATGCCGGAGAAAGTCGCAGGATTGATTCTCTTCTATCCAGCATTCAACATTTCTTCTATCGTGAACAAATTCACAGATTACCCGGGTGTGGCAGGTACGGCATTCACTGAATCTTTGAAGGATTATGAAATAATGGACCATATCGGAGAATATCCCGGTCCTGTCCTCATCATACAGGGAACCAAGGATTTCATTGTACCAACCTCGGTCGCAGAAGAGGCAGCAGCAAAATATGACGATGTGGAACTGCATCTGATTGACGGCGCCAATCACGGTTTCAATGAGGCGAATCTCGGCAGTTTCGGTTCTCTCGTATCAGGCAACTACGATGCCGTCGTGATGCCATTTGTGTATGCCTGGCTCACAAAATAGATTTACGGAGCCATTGTCCACCCTGATAGCAATCAATGCTGCAACTCGCGCTCCAGCGCGACGGCGGGAGCCGTGTATTTGCCGCCAGGCAAATACGGAAGGCAGAGACGCAGAATATAATAGGGGCAGAGCCCCTAGGCATAGACAAGGCACCGCTTCGCGGTGCATCTCCACAAAAGAAGAGAGGCATCCATACGGAGCGCCCCGATACGTCACCCAAGCGATCTCCATTCCTGAATGCGAGCCTTTCCTCCGACAAGGACCGGTTCTGTCTTCTGGGTTTCGCAAGTCTTAAATGTTTGATTATTACCGTCAGGCGATACGCCCATAGAATTTAATTCAAGATCATAAGTTCACATTCAGTGAGCCAAGTTCAAGAGAGAAACCACTTCCAGGCAGGAACGATGTGAATAATCCCTCCAGAATCCTCAACATCTTCTTCCTGGTCCCGGGTTACAATTGTCATATTATCACAATTGGTTGATGCAGCAGCTTCGCGTATCCCGTCCAGTTCCCTGCTCCGAGTCTGAATATCATTCATATCCCAGCATACCTGAATCAATTGTTTTACGGCTGTTTCGGTCCGGATAACGAAATCACATTCCTTATTCCCAATATAGTAACAGATCTTTTCTCCATCTGAAAGGTTTCGAAACAGGTGAAGACACACGGCATTTTCAAAGAGAATACCATCGTCATCACGACCCGGAATCAAGACTGACTGACGTAATCCATTATCAATGCAATAGTATTTGGGGAGAGCGCTGGTTTCTTTCTTGAAAGACTGGTCGAATTTTGTCACTTTGTACAACAGGAAGATATTGCAGGTCTTTTCCGCAAGGTCGTAGAGATCGTCTTTACTAACCTTCCGACCTTGAGAACGCATATCATTATAGATGGCGTTGATGGAGGCAGGTTTAGTCATTCCCGCCATCAAGCGCTTGATTAAGTATTTGACCCTTTCAGAGTTTGAAAGGTTATACCGTTCAATCAGGTCCCTGAAAATCATCGTATTGAAATATCCCTGCAGCAGTTTGGCCTTCATTGCTCGGCTGGACTCCAGAACCACCTCCGGATAACCGCCCTCGTGTATAAAAGTATCGAAGGCCATCCGAACTTTTGCAAGGTCCTGTTCAAGAAAGCTATCGGTAGAAATGCCTTTGAACTGACAATATTCCCTAAAGGACAAAGGATACTCTTTGTACTCCAGCGGCCAACCGCGCAGGGCAGTATTCAACTCTTCCGACAGCATATCGGCATTGCTACCGGAAATGAATATGTGTTTGCTATAGTGCTTAAACAGGCGCATTACAAAGAGTTCCCATCCTTTGATACGCTGAATTTCATCAAAGAAAAAGAAGACATCTTTGATGGGGATATCGGGAAACATTTCCATATAGGCCTCGAGGATGGAGTTGAAATCCGAGGTCTGCATCTGGTCGAATCGTTCATCGTCAAACCCGATCCAAACAATTTGATGAGGACTGACTCCGGCTTTAAGGATGCGCTCGATGCACAGTTCCATCAGAGTGGATTTACCGCAGCGGCGGACCCCCACAACGGTGATTATCTTCTTAGCATTGATAGGCAATTCAACCTCACGGGGATTATATGGAACAGGTATCTCCTGCTGTTTGAGGGCTATGAGGGATTTGATTGTTTCTTTTATTGTCATAGAGTTTTTCGCAAAGATACTAACTTTCCTGAAATTCAGGAAAGTATTTCTGAATATTTCCTAATATTATGAAAATAACATAGGGGATCTTCTTCAAAGTATTCCGAAGTCATCAACCTGCTGCCGTTATCCATCAATTACTAACGTATGACTGTTGCGCACAAACAACACAATGCCTCCCTTTGACGTAACATCAAGGAGTATCTTGAGAAAAGACTTCTGAGGGAGAGGGGGGAATACTTCACCAGTATTGAGTAGGTGGTGAATTACATCATCGAAACAGAGTTGCCTCTTTGGATGTTAGGATTCCTCCATTAGGATCAAAAGGATGATTTAGCTTTCCTGTTGAAATCACGTTCTCGATATGCCTTAAAGGAAACAATATACTCCACAAGACTTTTGCTGGAATGTGCAGGAATGCACAAAGAAGAAAAATGTCAAATCTGTGCTGAGATGCCCTCTCTTCGCACTCGAAAAATAAATGTACCCTATCCTGTCGAGCATAAAGCATCATATGTGCGGGGAGTAATTTCCTTGTTGTCATTAGTCAGAGTACCGTCTAGGTCAAGCACAATCATCAGACACTTGTTCAACGCCATAGTGTTTCGAATATAGGCTCAACGAAAAAAGTAGGTTGATAAAATAAGTCTAGTTACCTTTGTGGT
>JBJEJT010000087.1:0-4502 GCA_051878255.1 Candidatus Cryptobacteroides sp.
TTCGTCATCCCCGGACTCTCCCATTACCATCATCTCCTTGTCGGAAACTTTTCCGGTCTTGTAGTCCACTATCCGTATTTCCCCGTCTGAGAAACTGTCCAACCTGTCGATAAAACCTGCAAACCTGTGCCCGGCAAAAACGAAAGGCAGAGAACGTTCTATGCCGAGCACAGTGAAATAGCCCGCATTGCGGGATTTCAAAAGTTTGAGGTCATATTCAAGGGTCTTGAGGACATACTGTTCAATCACCTCGGCAAGCACCAGGTTCTTTCCCCTTACCTGGTCCGTGCGCAACTCCGCGCATATCTCAGCGGCGATCCGGCTTCTGAGTGAGGGTGCGAATTCCGGGGACAGGCGGAATTTCAGCCACGCCCCGTCCACACGTCCCACCGGGATCCTTATATCCCCGTCCTTGCAATAAATCCAGCGCATAACGTTGTGGAACACATTTCCGAAAGTACCTCCGTCCAAATCGTCAGCCGAGTCCTGCACATCCTTGAGCCCTTCTATCTTGCTGTAATAGAATTTGGCAGGACAACTGAGGTAGTTCCGCAGCAAAGAGGCAGAGAAATTCACTTCAGCATTTATCCTGTCCAAGTGTTCCCTGGTCTTGACTATCGGTGGCACGTCATAGTTACCTCCGGCGGAAAGTTTTGTCACACAACGGGTTATATCGGCGTTATAGAGGTAGTCCAACTGCTTTATGTAGCGGCTTTCCTCCCCTGTCTTCACTCCGTCCGAACGGGAATCGTAGAGCAGCCACACATTCTCCGCACGCTGTATCAGACGATAGAAATAATATGCCCACACGGCATCCTGATACTCGTATGTGGGCAGTCCGAAGCCCTTGCGCAACTCCGGAGGTATGAATGACGAACTGAAAGACTTGCGGGGGAAGACCCCTTCATTGCAGGAAAGAATCACCAGGTTCCTGAAATCCAATGCCCTCGACTCCAGCGGTCCCATCACCTGCAGACCTTTCAGGGGCTCTCCGGCAAACGGCACCGACACGGGCTGCAGAATCTGGTCGAGAAGTTTCATCCAGGTGGAGGGCTTGATGTCCAGATTCATCTGCTCCAGACTTGCGACGGCATTGTAGCAGGTCTTGGCGAATAAGGTTTCCATACCGGAATCCGTCGAAACGGACAACAGTCCGCCGGTGCGGTCAATCACCTCCTTCTGATACCGGGCAAACTCCCTGACTGCCTCCACCGATGCCGTAGTCGGGTCGAAAGGCGATGGACGGAACCATAGGCTCAGAAGCTCCGAACCTGCAAAATCCTCTGCCGGGACATACAGTTTCCTGTCAGCCAATATCTTTTCACAGACCTTGGAATCCGACTCCGACGCCACCGTCCTGAAAATGTTGCTGGACAATACGGTCCTTACATATTTGTGATAAAAAAGCACACTCTCCCCTTTCCGGACCACATTCATCCTCGCGGCGGAAAGAGTGGACAGCAACACTGCGAAATCGCTGCCCCTCATCGGGTAACCCATAGTGACATTCACATCCTTGACTTCCGGCGGGATGGAATTGAGCACGGACAGGAGCAGACTCTCGTCCGGCAGCACTATGGCACAGTCTTCAGCGGCAACGCCATCCTCCCCGGCTGCCACATCGGGCATAATCTGCCCCAGGATATAAGGCAACTGCTTTGCCTGTCCCACAGCAGACGGAACGCTGACGACATTGAAATGCGGATTGGGCAGGCCGCCAACATCCAGCGGGAAATCCTGCCCGAATTCTTTAACGTTGGCAGACATAAAGAGAGAAGCCCTGTTGGAAGAATCCTTTATCCATTCTCCGGACCAATCCCAACAGAAACGGGCTGCAGACTTGCCCTGAAGATGGCGCAAAAGCTTTTTCTCACATTCGTTCAGGGCATTCAACCCCACAAATACGAATCTGCGCCCTTCCAGATGATTCTCGACCGATTCCGGCATTGCAGCCACCTTTCGATAGATTTTCCCTTCATAGCCAAGTCCCTTCTCATCCAGCATCCGGTTGAAGGATTCGTACAGAGGCAGGAGTATGTTCCACAACTTGATGAACTCCTGTTTGATTTCCCCCCTGACGGCAAACTGAGCCGCGGAGCCCGTTCTTTTTTCGTAGAAATGCGACAAAAAGGATTTGATGGCTTCTTTCTGGCTGTCGGTGAGATACTCGAATGTGTCCTCGATGGACCTGAGGTCCCGGACATTGGCGAAGACCTGCCCGGGATCCGCCAGATATTTGTCCACATCATTGAAATCGGCTATCAGCACATCTCCCCAGCAGATGAACTCGTCAAGGGACTCCGCCCCGGGGTAACAGTTGCGGTAACATTCATACAAGTCCACGAGAAGGGAGATACGTGAAGCCGGCTGGAGGTCCGAAAGAGACGAGAACAGTTCGTTGATGGTGGTGCATCCGGGCATCACCAAAGCCTTGCCGGACCGTTGGGCTGCTTCACACACATATTTTCTGAAAAAAACTGAGGAACGTCTGTTGGGGAAGATGAATTCTATGTCAGAAAAGTCTTCCTCTTTTATATAATGGTCGGCAACCTGCTTCAAAAATGCTTCCATATACTTCCTTTTTTGCAAATATAAGCCCACCTAGTGCAAAAACACTGCACAAGCCGAATAAAATTCCTGTTTTTACAATTCGTGCTTTTCCATCACATCGTCCAACCACTGCGGAAGTTCCTTTATATGGTTTATCCTCGATGCGTAGTCTTTCGGTGCGAACCAGTGTATCCCAAGGTCCTCACATTTTTCTATGATGGGTCTTGAAAGAGGCAAATAACTCACAAGCACGGCTTTGGAGACCGTGCCTCCGTATGTTTCCCGGACAGACTGTATGCGGAAGATGTCCGCTGAGAAGACTTCCCCCGACTTACATTCAATAAGCAGGAGTCTCTGGCTGCCATTCACCAGAAGGTCCACTTCGTTCTTCACTGAGTTCCTGTCCGAGTCATTGAATATCACGTCCCGCCAGATTTCAGTCTTTCCAGTGTCCGGACGGGATTTTTTCCACCCTGCCACGACATCGGCGACCACGACCTCCCACCAACGTCCGAGGAACATCAGTTCGCAACTGCGTCGGCAGGCAGAGTCGAAAAGCACGCTCAGACCCTTGTATATCGTCAGCGTGCCGGCGTCTGTCTCGATGAAATAACCGCAGGGGAGGCGTGATTCGTGACGCCGTTTCTGTTTACATTCCGGCAGGGAACGGTACCATCTTTTCGCCTGATTGTAAACTTCGGTGTTATGCTCTATGAATTTCTTGACATAATAGGCAGTGTTCACATCGAGTTCGTTCATTTTCTTCACGTCCTCGAAATCCCTGACGCTGTTGCCGTAGAGACGGATGTATTCGCTGTTGCTTATGCTCTGGGTCAGACGGGTCCGACGGTAGTCATAAGTGTCGATCCAATAGCCGTCCTGTGTTATGTATATGATTCTTTCCCCGAACTCCATAGCCACCTTTCCCGCCGCCATAGCCATAATTTTCGTACCCTCGGAAAGGTTGTACACGAACTCCGCATCAGGGTACTTTTCCTGGATTTCCCCGCAGACGCGCATTATCTCCTCCACTTCATAGGGTCCCACCAGATACTCGAACACCTTGATTCTGGGAGATATGAGTTTAAGCATATGGGAATAAGTGCCGGTGGTTTCCCTGGTTGCCACAAGATGTACTACATCCGGACGGAACTCCTTGATTCCCAGATATGTGGTCTCCAGGTCCCGACCTATGGTTATCAATTGGTGTTTTTCCATAATACAAAATAAGGGAGACCAGCCTTTGTGACCGGTCTCCCAAATATAGCAAGTATTTTATTATTTTGCGAAATATTTGTTCCACAAACCAAGGAACCCGCGTCCGTGACGTGCCTCGTCCTTTGCCATTTCGTGAACCGTGTCGTGGATGGCATCGAGATTCTGTGCCTTGGCAAGTTTAGCAATCCTGAACTTGTCCTCGCAGGCACCGCACTCAGCCTCCATTCTCTTCTGGACATTGGTCTTAGTGTCCCATACGCACTCCCCGAGAAGTTCGGCGAATTTGGCAGCGTGCTCTGCCTCTTCGAAAGCATATCTCTTGAAAGCGTCGGCGATCTCAGGATAGCCTTCCCGGTCTGCCTGACGGCTCATCGCAAGGTACATTCCAACTTCTGTGCACTCTCCGTTGAAATGTGCGTGCAGTCCTTCAAGGATTTCAGGATCAACACCTTTCGCCACTCCGAGTTCGTGTTCTGTGGCCCAGACCATTCCTTCTCCCTCTTTTACTTCCACGAATTTTTCAGTTTTTGCGTGGCAAAGCGGACACTCTGCCGGAGCCTCTGTTCCCTCATAGACATATCCGCATACGAGACATCTGAATTTCTTTTTCATTTCTGTTCTTTATTAAGTTGTTTGTAATCGCCAAAGGCGTGTAATATATCTTCTCTCAAGTTCCGATGGTACCGGACATTAAATGACGACTGCTCCCGCAACCGGCAGGATGGCTCCGGGAA
>JBJEJT010000088.1:0-4497 GCA_051878255.1 Candidatus Cryptobacteroides sp.
AATCGGGACGATACAGGAGAGCGACAAGTTGGAGGAAGACAAGAAGAATGCCCTGCTTGCCGAGGCAAGGCTGCTCAGGGGTCTGCATATGTATAATCTCCTTCACGTCTATGGCCCGGTTCCGCTTATCGTGAATCCGGACGATGTCGAAGACACCGATGCGCTGTGTAATGCGGTGCGCCCGGAACTGGATGAGATATGCGGATGGATTTACGAGGACTTCGACTTTGCGGTGAAATATATGCCTGAAAGCCATACTGCCCAAAGCCGGTTCACGAGGGACTTCGCAAGGGTCTGCCTTATGAGGCACTGCCTGAATGAGGGCTACCACGCCGAGGGCTGGTACCAGAGGGCGATAGATATGTACGACGAACTCAATACGGGCAAATACCGTCTGTTCAAGACCGGCACAAATCCTTACAAGGAGATGTTCCGCGAGGCAAACGACTTCAACTGCGAAATCATAGCAGCCATTTCCTGTGACCCGTCCTCCACCGGAAACCTCAAGGAGGGAAGTATGAACCCTTTCGCAATGCTGGCAATGCCTAACAACGCTGCCAAGAAGGACGACCTCGGGAATGCCACTCCGTTTGCAGTGGCAGGTCCGGGTTGGGGTATGACTTTCAACCTCTCCCCGAAATTCTACGACAGTTTTGAAAATGGAGACCTGCGCAAGGAAAGCATAATCACGAGTTACTACACCACTTCCGGAGAATGGTGGGGTCCGGCTGAAATAGGCCGCAAATCTGAATGGGACGGCTATGTACCTTATAAATATCCTGCCGAGACTGCCACTGCACCCTGCTTCGGGAACGATTTTCCTCTGGCAAGATGGGCGGACGTGCTCCTGATGTATGCGGAAGCCCTGGTGAGACTCAGCGGTTCCGCCCCATCCGATGAGGCAGTCGCGGCAGTCAATGAGGTGCGGGCAAGAGCCGGGCTTGGTCCGTTGGCATCCTCAAAGACGGCGTCCGCAGAGGCTTTTCTGGACGCATTGCTGGACGAGAGGGGACACGAACTCTGGTTCGAGGGGCTCAGGAAAATCGACCTCATCCGTTTCAACCAATATGCGAGGCGGGTTCGCAAGATGAAAGGGGTCATTCCGACACACCAGTATATGCCTATTCCGGACTATGCAGTCAATGAGGCTGAAGAAAAGGGCAGGACGCTCGAGCAGGAATTCTCCCGCGATGGCTGGGATGCAGACAAGTCCGCCGCACAATCAATGTAATCCACTCCTTAAAAAGACTGTTTATGAAACGAATCAAATACCTGCTTTTGGCGACTCTTTGTCTGGCATCCTGTCAGGAAAAGGTGGACAAGAATGTGCAATGGCCCGAGTGGGCATCCAGACCACTTATCCAGGATGCCAGGATAAGCGCAGACGGGAAGACGGAAATCACTGCCGGGGAAAACGTGAAACTGTATGCGAAGATAAACGACAGCTTCAATGAACTGAAAGGTTGCACCGTCGAGGTTAAATATGGCAGCAATACAGTGATTACCAAAAGTTTCGACCTCAGCGGCAACGAAGCCGTCATTGACTGGACATTCGCTATGCCGTTTGCCGCATATCTTGATGAAGGCGGTTTCTATCCGGAAGTCAGCCTCACTTCCAGCAATGTGGCTGGAGGATTCAGCACCACCAGGATATCCAGGGACAGTAACATCTCCGTACTGCGTCCCGCATCCCCGGCATCCCTGTATGCGATTGACACAGACGGCAACAGCGTGGAACTTACGAGGGAGGATGCCGGTTCATACAAATATGTTTCATCCTCAGACTCGGACCTTTCAAGGCTCGGCGACAGTTTCTGGATTGCCGAGAGAATCAATGGGACACAGCCTGATTTCGGTAGCACGGTATGGGGGCTGAATGATGGGAAGATCGAAGTGGTCGGAGAGGACGGTGCGGAACTGACGGCAGGAGACACCGGAGGATACGGCATCAGCCGGCTCGCTTTCGACACCTACCGCTTCTCTCTCGACAAACTGCTGGACCTCTGCATTGACATAGACAGCGCAGATATGGAAGCCCAGAGCCAGAACGGAATCAACTACCTCGCGAAAGAGAATGTCCAGCTGATAAAGGACTGCCAGGTCAAATTCACGGGTTTCGGGAATCTGGAGGATATGCTCCAAAGTGACCGTTTTGAAATCCTGGACGAGACTTCTGCAAAGTTCACAGGACACAAGACTGCCTGGAGTTTCTATTACGACCAGGAGGACAACTGGATGATAACGAACTATGCCTCTTTCCACGCTCCGGACCAGGTTTGGGTTACCGGAAAGAATGCCTGCTTCCCTCTGGGCAACGACAAGAGCGCAAACGATTTGAATTTTCTTGCGGGGGACGGGAAGTCGAGAGTTGCCACCCTTTCCGCCGTCAAGGATGAGAACGGGGATTTCAATATCCTGGTCTATCTGAAAGATGACTATGTAATCCAGCCTTTCCGGAGGGTCAAGTGGAGCACCACCGTCACGATGACTTCCAAGACCGGAGACACTGCTGCCATAACGGACGGCATCTTTGTCACGCCGGGCAGCGATTTCACACCGGGAGTCTATTCCATACGATTCCACATCACCAAGGATGAAGACAGCGGCGGAGACGGTACCGTGGCAGATGTCTATGTCGAGGCAGCAAGTCTATGAAACGGTTCAGAATCATATTGATGCTTTCCCTTTTCCCGGTACTGTTTTCCTGCGGGGACAGTACGGGAGAGGAAATAACCATACTCAGCTGGGCAGGAATCCCCCTGCAGGCAAGCGAAGAAGCGTTTGCCGCATTGAAAGAGTGTGGGATTGACGGACATCTGGGGCTGTATCCCGGTCTGGGACAGGCTGGACAGGCTCTCGATGCCGCACAGGCAGCCGGAATCTGGCTCATCCCCGGATTCCCCGGGATCAGGGACTCGACAGAAATTGCCGTCGGCAGGTTGAAAGACCATCCTGCCCTCAGGGCCTGGCATCTGAAAGACGAACCTGAGACCTGGGATTTCCAGTGGCTCGGAGAACTTGCAAGGGAGGTGGACAGCCTTGACAAGGAACATCCCTGCTACATAAATCTCTATCCCAACTGGGCTTGGGGTGTGGAAAACTATGCCCAGACGATAGACAGGTTCGCGGAAGAGGTGGATGTTCCGTTCTATTCTTTCGACCAGTATCCAATCACCGGGAATGAGGACGGAAGCGTCAGCATACGCCCCGACTGGTACCGCAACCTCGAAGAATTCTCCGCAATGGCGCGGGAAAGAGGCAAGCCGTTCTGGGCATTCGCACTGACGAAATCGCACAGGCTTGAACCGCCATCCCCCGAGGCTTTCTATCCGGTTCCGACCGCAGGGCATCTTAGGCTTCAGGTCTTCAGCAACCTGCTGTACGGGGCACAGGGCATACAATACTTTACCGGGGGAGGCATATTCGACTGCGGGAGAATGGAAAAGAACGGGATATTCCCGATGGTCAAGGAAGTGAATGCAGAAATCAAGGCATATTCAAAAGTGTTTGCGGGAGCGAAAGTGCTGAGTGTGGTCCATACCGGCAGGAACATCCCTGACGGCACCAATGCTATGGAAACGCTCCCACACGAATGCCTGGAACGGCTTGAGGTCTCCGGAGAGGGTGCAGTAATCTCCCAACTGCGCAACGGCAGGCATCTGTATCTGGCCATACAGAACAGGGATTGCTGCAATCCGGTCCTGCTGGACATCAGGTTCAACAAAAAAGTCAAGACACTCACTCCTGACGGGGAAACAGACTTTGACAACAAAACAATCCGAATCGAAGACGGTGACATCAGAGTCTTCAGGTTGAGATAGATATTTACAAACCATATAATTATGTTTATTATGAAATCAAAATCCTTATTGTTATTGGCAGCCTTATCCATAGGCACATTCGCTTGCAAGAAACAGGCAATACCGGAAGAACCGGAACAACCTGTCGAGCCGGAAGCTCCGGTCATCGTATCAGCATCGCTCAGAGGCACTGGGGGAGAAACTGAAGTGGAAGCCGGAAATCCAGTCGTATTCAAGGCTGTAGTCAGCGTCAAAGGCAGCACACTCGACCGCTTCATCCTGGATATCAAAAACGGTGATGAAATACTCGGGCAGGCAACTTTCCAATTGAGTGGAACTAACACCGAAGTAGAAAGAGAGTTCGACTTTGCAATCTCCCCTGCTTCCGTGGAAGCTGATTTCTATCCTCAGGTTACGATGAAAGTCACCAATACGGACGATCTCTACACCGAAGAAACTCTTTCCGCAGACAAGAATGTCAAAATCAAGGCTCCTGTCCTTCTTGAACAGCTCTATCTGATTGACAACAACTCCCACCAGTGGACAATGAAACCTGCTGGAGCAAAGGGCTGCTACAAAACAGAAGGCAGCCTGAGCACGCTCGGAACAAGCTTCAGGATTGCAACGAAAATCAATTCCGACAACAGCATCGACCCGTCCGGAAAAGTTTGGGAATTCAACACTCCGGATGCCGGAG
>JBJEJT010000089.1:0-4478 GCA_051878255.1 Candidatus Cryptobacteroides sp.
CAGCAGAGGCACTGTCACCTGCAGCACCGTCAATGCCATAGACACCGTCCTGAACTTGTTGTACATAGGCGCATATTTGAACCACAACTCGGTGAACCACATAAAATGGCTGCCCCAGGCAAGCAGAATGGCGATTACCGTTGCAATCAATATCCAGATTTTGTCCCTGCCCCGGAAAAGGAAGAGTCCGAGGACAAAGAGGAATATGCTGATTGCGCCCAGGTACATAGGACCGGCAGTGAAAGGTTGAGGTCCCCAATACATCGGCAGGGCTTTCACGGTTTCTTTCACATTGGGCTGTCCAGCCTGCCGCAGTAGCTGTTCCGTGGCACCGTTCTTCAGGCGAGGATTGCAGGACGACGCCTCCCCGTTGAACGCAGGTATGAGCAGGTTGGGCATTTCATCTATGCCGTAGGACCAGGCTGTGGCATAGTCCAAATCCAATCCGTCCCCGGCTTTCCCGTCCGCCTTTTCAGCCACAAGTTCCGAGCCTCCCCTCATAGTATGGGACGAGTATTCATAAGTCGGGATGAGCTTGTTGGCATTGGTGGCTATGCCCACGCAGCCCGTCACGAGCAGCAGAGCCGATGCGGCAAAGAACCGCCCGGTCAGTGTCCTGTCTTTTTGGACAAAGGTCCATATCATCAGGGTAAGGGCAAGTATGAATATGACTATGGCAAGGTAATATGTGATCTGCAGGTGGTTGGCTTTTATCTGGAAACTCAGGGCAAGGGCGAAAAGCACTGCCCCGAATATGGTCCACGGAAGCCAATTCCTGCCTTTGCGCATTGCTACGCGATAGGTATAGACCACTCCGGCGAGCACCCAGGGGAAGTAGGCTATGGCTTGCATCTTGGTATTGTGCCCCACCTGGATAATCTGCATATTGTAGGAGCAGAACGCTATGGCTATGGCACCTCCTATGGCAGGTATCACGCCTGCGCCGAATGAGAGGAAGAGCAGGAATCCTCCGAGCAGGGCAATGAAGAAATAGGTGGCAGGACGTTTCCCGGTGAGCAGGAGATTGTAGAGCCACCTAGTCCAGTCGCCATCATAGTCATCAATGGTACCTGTGGTTGGCATACCTGAGAACATCGACCCGGTCCAGCGGGTCTTGTCCTCCGGATGGGCAGCATTGTAGGTCACTGCCTCGTTTGCCATTCCTTTCCAGGATGAGATGTCGCCCTGGTTCACGATTTTTCCGCTGAGGACCTGGGGCACGAAAAAATATGACAGGAAGAGGAAAAACAAAACTATGCCTGCACCTATGAGCAGGTTCTTCCATATCGGCTTGAATTGTATCTTCATTTTCATTTGCTTTATTCCATCATTTTTCCCGCAGGACTTGTTCAAACAGTTCGACCATACGGCAAGTCAGGCGTTTGCGGGAGTATTTTTCAATATCTCCCTCCCTGTCAGAAAGTTCCCCATCGAGAAACAGTTTCCACAGGCGCATAATTTCATCTTTCAGCCCCGGCTCATCGTCCCAGCCGAAAGTCTTCCCGGCATCGGAATCGGCGAGGATCCGTGCCATTGCCCCGGTTTCATCGCCTATGCCCACCACGGGACGCCCGGAGGCTATGTACTCAAACAATTTTCCGGGGACGGTGGCGTGATACTCGGGTTCCTTGCGCAGAGGCAGGATCAGGACGCCTGCGCTGCACTGTTCCCTGACGGCTTCATTATGACTGACATATCCCTGGTTTTCCAGATTGACCCCCAGCCCTGCCGCCTTTATGGAATCCACTATCTGCACGTCGGTCTTGCCCACCAGGCGGATCCTCAGACGGCTTCTGAATGTTTCATCCCTTTCCGACAATCCAGAGAGGACTTTCCACAGCACCTCAGGGTTGCCGTCGGCTGCGAAAAGACCGGTGTGGACAATGGTAAAAGTCCGGTTGTCGGAGGCACCATAGGGAACCCCGGACAGGTCGAGTTGCCTGATTGCCTGAGCAAAATCGGTTTCATCGTACCCGTTTGTAACAAGTTCCACAGGCGTCGCCGTCATCTCCATAAAGTCCTGCCGGACCAGAGGGGACACCGAAACCACCAGATTGGCATCATCAAGGACTTTCTTCTCCAGTCTTCTGTGAATCCAATCTGTGGCAGAGGTCAGTTTGAGGTGCTTGAAATAGAACATCCTCGTCCACGGGT
The DNA here is from genome assembly GCA_051878255.1 of Candidatus Cryptobacteroides sp. GTDB lineage: Bacteria > Bacteroidota > Bacteroidia > Bacteroidales > UBA932 > Cryptobacteroides. Next base: position 2,155 of record JBJEJT010000089.1, read on the forward strand.
CCCTGAAATCCGCAATCCAGGGTATGCCTGTGGCGAGGGAGACCTTACGGGCGATCAGATGCATAGAGTGCGGAGGACCGGTACTGACTATGACATCTACAGGATGCTCTTTCAGATATTTCCTGAGAAAGCGGACGGAGGGCAGAATCCAGAAACAGCGAGGGTCCGGGATGAAGCAGTTGCCCCGAATCCAGAGCATCAGGTTCTGGACAAAACTCTTCTTCTGGGCATTGATCGGGGTGACGACGGCATTCGGATCATTGCTGCGGGCGGACTTCTCCTTTTTGCCCGTGAGTTTCCGCATAAGCGAATAAGGCTCGACAATGTGAGTCCTGATTACCTCGACTTCCGCAGGTATTTCTGCCCCAAGTGAAGTGTCTATACTCGTAAGTTCCGGATTTTCAGGAGTATATATGACAGGCTGCCACCCGGATTCAGGCAGGTAGCGGGCAAATTTCACCCATCTCTGAACCCCCGAGCCACCCGATGGAGGCCAATAATATGTGATTATCAAGACTCTTTTCATACGCAACAAAGCATACCCCGGCAAAATTACGCTTTTTCAGCGGAATATCAGCCTTTCCGGACCGATCTTTAAGGCAAGTTAGTTTTCTTCGACTTTCAGGATGCCGTTGCGCGTCATCTGGATGCGGAAGTGGCGGTAGGTGCCCGAACTGCCGTCACAGAGTTGGAAGACCACGTTGATATAGTAGATTTTATGGACTTTTACCGTGTTTATGCTGCCGTCAGGGCTGAGATGGTCTATCGGCACTTCGGGATTGTCCATCTTCTGGGTGAAACGGACGAGATGCAGTCTCATTATCTCGTTTATGCCCCTCATCGGGTATTCGCAGATTTCCGAAAGCACATCCCTTTTTATCTGCACCCTCTTTCGGTAAAGCAGAATCTTCTCGTCGAAAATGCGTGAGGCGTCGTCGATGGTCGCCGCATCGTTGCGCAGCAGCCGAACCTGTCCGGGAACCTTGTCAAGCGAAATGAAATCGACACCCTCCTTGATTACACCCACGTTTTTCCTGCCGATTGAAACTTTCGCTTTCTTGTCGTAATACTTGTTGCCGAGCCTGTGGGCGAAATAGTATCGCATCAGTTCCTTGATCCTGTCTTTCAGCATATAGCTGACCACCAGGGCAATGAAAAGGGGCCAGGTTATGTTGCCGAAGCGCACCTGGGTCATCCACGCCACGGCAGTCGCGAAAATCATCGCGATTCCGGCGGCAATGCTGTAGTAAATCTGTTCCACTGCCACCCCGTCCTTCTTCTTTTCCAGGCTTATGAAGAGGTCGCTCTCCACAAACTTCTTGAGCATACCCTGATGATACACCAGCGAACGGTTGCCCTCGGGGTCGTCGGATATGATTCCGTAACCGGATTTCCTGCGGTAACGGGACTCTTCCAGCGCAAGGGCGACCAGCCTCTGGCGCACACCGGAAAGGCTCGCAGAATGTTTCGAGGCATCCAACTTCTTCAGAACCCTCAACACCCTCACATCCACAATGTTGCTCATAAACTCGTCCCCGAGCCTGGAGAAATTCCTCTCCCTTGGAGAACTTTCGGGGATTTCCTCCATAAGAGCCCTGTATTTGCCGAGTATGAGGCGGCAGGAGCCGTCTATGTCACAGGCAATATCCTCCAGTTTCTCCACCGGCTTGGAACTGCGGAACTTGTGCTCGGCATTCCTCAGGGCGCTCTTGAAAATCGCCGCGAACATCTTCAGATGATATTCGTAATCGTCCGGGGCACCGCTGCCGATGCTCCGTATGGCGTTCCTCAGGGAACGGAGGGGCAGGGAGTCGGCATCCGCAATCTCCCTGAGGCTGAACACGGGGGTAATGAGCCGGACATTGGACTTTATGTCACGGTAGAACAAGTCCTTGCCGTAGGTTTCCGGATTGATGCCAATGCTGTTGGGCACGAAAATCCAGGTGTTTACGGCAAAGTCGTTCTTCCGTATGTTCTGGTCGTCCTCGAAGCCGAACTTGAATTCAACGGAGAAATTGTCGTGTTTCTTTGCGTGTATATTGACCATAGGCAATCACACCGCGACGGGAGCCTTGATGGAAGGCCAGGGGTCGTAGCCTTCGAGGTGGAAGTCTTCGTATCTGAAGTCGAAAATGTCTTTCACATCAGGATTCATAATCATTTTCGGAAGAGCCCTCGGAGTTCTGGACAACTGTTCAGCCACCTGGTCGAAATGGTTGAGGTATATGTGCGTGTCTCCCGTGGTGTGAATGAACTCCCCCGGTTTCAGACCGCAGACCTGCGCAATCATCATTGTCAGGAGGGCGTAGGATGCTATGTTGAAC